>PNMN01000047.1 GCA_013823655.1 Comamonadaceae bacterium
CAGACCCGGCTGATAGAATCGTCGTCTTTGGTTCCTTCTACACCGTGGGTGGGGTTTTGCAGGGCGGCGTGCCCCGCCTGTCCGCGAAACACCTGGCGTCCTGACCCCTCCCGCGCCCGCGTTTTTGGCGTGTCGCGCCCCCCGCCAGGCCCCCCGCCAGGCCCCAATGGCGTATTGGTTCACCCCGCATGTTCACCTCCCGATCAGCCTCCCCAGGCCATTCGCAGGCAGCCCCTCCGCAGAGCATTGAGGCCGTGCGCCGCCGCGCGCGCCACCGCCTGATCGGTGCGGCCGTGCTGGTGCTGCTGGGCGTGATCGGTTTCCCTTTGTTGTTCGACACCCAGCCGCGCCCGATCCCGGTGGACATTCCCATCGTGATCCCGGCCAAGAACGCCCAGACCCCGTTGCCCGCGCCCAAGGCCGCGAGTGCAGGCAACCAGACCGCCCCGGCCCAGGCCAGGCCTGGGCCGACTGAGAAGATGGCGGCGGGCGACAGCGTCGCCGCCAACGAGAGCCTGAGCGCGCGCGAAGAAGTGGTGACGCCGGTGCAGCCTGCGGTCAAGCCAGCCGAACCCGCCAAGAAGGAAGCGATTCAAGCGATTCCGAAGGCCGAACCCAAGGCCGAACCCAAGCCGGTGGCCAAACCTGCCGATGCCGAACGGGCGCGTGCCCTGCTTGAAGGCAAGACCCCCGAAAAGACCGAGAAGCCCAAAGAGGCCAACCAGCGCATCGTGGTGCAGGTGGGCGCGTTTGCCGATGAGGCGCGCGCCCGCGAAGCGCGCCAGAAGCTGGAGCGCGCCGGCCTCAAGACCTATACCCATGTGGCCGACACGCCCGACGGCAAGCGCATCCGGGTGCGCGTGGGTCCGTTTGCCACCCAGGCCGAGGCCGACAAGGCCGCCACCCGGATCAAGGCGCTGGGCATGCCTGCGGCCATCCTCACGCTGTGAATTCGGGACGATGAGTTGGCTGGACTGGGCCTTGCTGGCCGTGTTGTTGCTGTCGGCGCTGCTGGGCCTGTGGCGCGGGCTGGTGTACGAGGTGCTGTCGCTGGCGGTCTGGGTGCTGGCTTTTGTGTTGGCCCAGGCCTATGCCGCGCCGGTGGGCGCCTGGTTGCCGGTGCATGGTTTTTCCGAGCCGTTGCGGCTGGCGGCCGGGTTTGCGGCGGTGTTCGTGGGCGCGGCCTTTGCCGGCGGGCTGCTGGCCTGGCTGGTGAAAAAGTTGGTGGAGTCGGTGGGCCTGCGGCCGGTGGACCGCATCCTGGGCGGGGCCTTTGGTCTGGCCCGGGGCATGGTGATTCTGTTGGGGCTGGCGGTGGTGGTGAGCATGACGCCGCTGCAGTCGCAGGAGCGTTGGCGCGATTCGCCGGTGGCGGGCATCCTGTCTGGCACGCTGCACGCCATCAAGCCCCTGCTGCCCGCGGCTGTGGCCCGGCACCTGCCGTAGCGTTTTTTTGTTGTCTCCGTAAGGACCTGAACATGTGTGGAATCGTGGGCGTGGTGAGCCAGGCGCCGGTCAATCAGCTGATCTATGACGCGTTGCTGCTGTTGCAGCACCGTGGCCAGGACGCGGCCGGCATCGTCACCCAGCAAGGCAACAAATTCTTCATGCACAAGGCCAAGGGCATGGTGCGCGACGTGTTTCGCACCCGCAACATGCGCGCGCTGCCGGGCCACTGCGGTCTGGGCCAGGTGCGTTACCCCACCGCAGGCAATGCCGACAGCGAAGAAGAAGCGCAACCGTTTTACGTGAACGCGCCGTTCGGCCTGGTGCTGGTGCACAACGGCAACCTGACCAACGCGCAGGCCCTGAAGCAGGAGCTGTTCGAGACCGATCACCGCCACATCAACACCGACAGCGACTCCGAGGTGCTGCTCAATGTGCTGGCGCACGAACTGGAGAAGGTCACGCGCGGCGTCACGCTCAAGCCCGCCGATGTGTTTGCCGCCGTGCGTGGCGTGCACCAGCGGGTGCGCGGTTCTTACGCCGTGGTGGCGCTGATCGCTGGCCACGGTCTGCTCGCCTTCCGCGACCCCTTTGGCATCCGCCCGCTGTGCGTGGGCCACAGCCCGGCGGGCGTGATGGTGGCGAGCGAATCGGTCACGCTCGAAGGCAACGGCTTCGAGCTGGACCGCGACATCCAGCCGGGTGAAGCCCTGTTCGTCGACCTGGCGGGCAACATGCACTTCCAGCCGTGCGCCGAACAGACCGGCCACCACCCCTGTATTTTCGAATACGTCTACCTGGCCCGCCCGGACTCGGTGCTGGACGGCATTTCGGTCTACCAGGCGCGCCTGAACCTGGGCAAGACGCTGGCCAAGCGGCTGGTGTCCACCGTGCCGCCGAACCAGATTGATGTGGTGATCCCGATCCCCGAATCGTCCCGCCCCAGCGCCATGGAGCTGGCCCAGATCCTCGGCCTGCCGTACCGCGAAGGTTTTGTGAAGAACCGCTACGTCGGCCGCACCTTCATCATGCCGGGGCAGGGCGTGCGCAAGAAATCGGTGCGCCAGAAGCTCAACGTGATCGCGAGCGAATTCAAGGGCCGCAACGTGCTGCTGGTGGACGACTCCATCGTGCGCGGCACCACCTCCAAGGAAATCGTGCAGATGGCGCGCGACGCCGGTGCCCGCAAGGTCTACCTGGCCAGCGCCGCACCGCCGGTGCGCTTTCCCAACGTGTACGGCATCGACATGCCGACGCCGCACGAGCTGGTGGCGCACGACCGCAGCGTCGATGAAATCCGCAACATCATCGGCTGCGACGCGCTGATCTACCAGGATGTGGACGCGATGAAGCAGGCCATCGGTTCTCTCAATCCTTCGCTGGCGGGTTTTGACGCTTCTTGCTTTGACGGTACCTACGTCACCGGCGACATCACGCTGGAGACCATCGCCCGCATGAACCAGGGCCGCGTCCAGAGCGAAGAGGGCCAGGAAGACGCGTCGCGCCTGGCCTTGCCGAATGCGCAGACCGCCTGATCCGCATCGGCCATGACAGCAGATTCGAAGAAGACCGAAGTCCGGCACCGCGACACGCTCGCGGTGCGCGCCGCCGTGGAACCCAGCCAGTATGGCGAAAATTCCGAAGCGCTGTACCTCACCAGCGGCTACGTGCAGCCCTCGGCCGCTGCGGCGGCGGCCCGTTTTGCGGGCGATGAAGAAGGCTTCACCTACGGCCGTTACGGCAACCCGACGGTCGCTAGTTTCGAGCAGCGGCTGGCCGCGCTGGAGGGTGCCGAAGCCTGCATCTCCACCGCCTCCGGCATGTCGGCCATCCTCATGATGTGCATGGGCCTGCTGAAGGCGGGCGACCATGTGATCTGCTCGCACTCCATGTTCGGCTCCACGATCAAGCTGATCGGCTCCGACCTGGCGAAGTTCGGCGTCGAATCCACTTTCGTGCCGCAGACCGATGCGCTCGCCTGGAAAGCGGCGATCCAGCCGAACACGAAACTGCTGTTCGCCGAGACCCCCACCAACCCGCTCACCGACGTCTGCGACATCCGCGCGCTGGCCGACATCGCCCACAACGCGGGCGCGCTGCTCGCGCTGGACAACTGCTTCGCCACGCCCGCGCTGCAGCGCCCGATGGAGTTCGGTGCCGACATCGTCATGCACTCGGGCACCAAGTACCTCGATGGTCAGGGGCGCGTCATGGCCGGTGCCCTGTGTGCCAGCCAAGAGCTGGTCACCAAGACCTTTCTGCCGGTGCTCAAGAGCGGTGGCATGACGCTCGCGCCGTTCAATGCCTGGGTGGTGCTCAAGGGGCTGGAGACACTGGACATCCGCATGCAGGCGCAGTCGGCCCGCGCGCTGGCGCTGGCGCAGTGGCTGCAGAACCATCCCGGCGTGGCGCGCGTGCACTACCCAGGCCTGAGCAGCCACCCGCAGCACGCGCTGGCCATGGCGCAGCAGTCGAACTGCGGTGGCGCGGTGCTGTCGTTCGAGGTCCGGGCGGGTGATGCCGACGAAGGCCGGGCGCGCGCCTTCCACGTGCTCGACTCGCTCCAGACGCTGTCGCTCTCGACCAACCTGGGAGACACCAAGACCCTGTGCGCCCATCCGGCCAGCACCTCACACGGCCGCCTCACCGAAGCGCAGCGCCAGACGGCGGGCGTGGTGCAGGGCCTGGTCCGCGTGGCCGTCGGGCTGGAGCACCTTTCCGATATCCAGACCGACCTCGACCGCGGTCTCAGCCGCTTTTAGCCCCCACGTTCATCACTTCGTGCATTCACTGCCCCCCATGGGGGTGCGGGTCTCCCTAGGGCCCGTCGAGAGACCCTGAAATGACCGCTCCCATCCGCACCCGCTTCGCCCCATCGCCCACCGGCTTCATCCACCTGGGCAACATCCGCTCGGCGCTGTATCCGTGGGCCTTTGCCCGCGCCACCGGCGGCACCTTCATCCTGCGCATCGAAGACACCGACCTGGAACGCTCGTCGCAGGCCGCGGTGGACGTGATCATCGAAGGCATGAAGTGGCTCGGTCTCGATCACGACGAAGGCCCGTTCTACCAGATGCAGCGCATGGACCGCTACAAGGCGGTGCTGGCGGAGATGGTGGCCGGCGGGCACGTGTATCCCTGCTACATGGGCATGGCCGAACTCGATGCGCTGCGCGAACGCCAGATGGCTGCCAAAGAAAAACCGCGCTACGACGGCACCTGGCGACCCGAGCCGGGCAAGGTGCTGCCCGCCATTCCAGAGGGCGTGAAGCCGGTGCTGCGTTTCAAGAACCCGCAAGGCGGCGTGGTGGCCTGGGACGACAAGGTCAAGGGCCTGATCGAGATCCGCAACGACGAGCTCGACGACCTGGTGATCGCGCGGCCCGACGGCACCCCCACCTACAACTTCTGCGTCGTGGTGGACGACATCGACATGGCGATCACCCACGTGATCCGCGGCGACGACCATGTGAACAACACGCCGCGCCAGATCAACATCTTTCGCGCGCTCGGCAAAGAGCCGCCGGTCTACGCGCACCTGCCCACCGTGATGGCTGAGTCAATTGACGAGCAGGGCGAGAAGCACGTTGTCAAAATGTCCAAGCGCAACGGCGCCAAGCCGGTGACGCAGTACCGCGACGAAGGCTACCTGCCCGATGCGATGGTGAACTACCTCGCGCGCTTGGGCTGGAGCCACGGCGACGACGAGATCTTCAGCCGCGCGCAGTTCCTGCAATGGTTCAACCTGGATCACCTGGGCCGCAGTGCCGCGCAGTTCGACGAAGCCAAGCTGCGCTGGGTCAACGCCCAGCATCTGAAGGCGATGGACGATGCCTCGCTCGCTCCGTTGGTGGCAGCGCAATTGCAAAAGCGGGGTATCACGACCGATGAACGTCTGCCGCGCATCTGTGGCCTGTTCAAAGACCGTTGCGACACCACCGTGGCACTGGCCGGCTGGGCTGCTGCGTTCTATGGCGATGTGACACCCAGCGCCGACGAGCTGGCTCAGCACGTGACCGAAACCATCCGGCCCGCACTGGCCACGCTGGCGCAAAAGCTGGCTTCGACCGCCTGGGACAAGGCCAGCATCTCGGCGGCCATCAAGGAGACCATCACCGCCCACGGCATCAAGATGCCGCAACTGGCGATGCCGGTGCGCGTGCTGGTGATGGGCACGGCGCAGACGCCGTCGCTGGACGCGGTGCTCGAACTGCAAAACCAGCAAACAGTTTTGGCAAGACTCCAAAACCTCTGAAAAATGTCCTATAATTTGAGGCTTGCTGATTCGCACTGAGTGGTGACACACTGAGAGCCAATCATCAAACCCTGTGGGGGTATAGCTCAGCTGGGAGAGCGCTTGCATGGCATGCAAGAGGTCAGCGGTTCGATCCCGCTTACCTCCACCACAATTTGGGAAATGTGGCGTTAATGGGCATTGTTGGCACTGCTACAATGCACAGTTCGGTTAAGTTCCAAGGTTTTGACCCTATCGTCTAGAGGCCTAGGACATCACCCTTTCACGGTGAGTACCGGGGTTCGAATCCCCGTAGGGTCGCCAAGTTTGTGGCACTTGGCTTGAAGCTGAAAGGCATCAGGCAAAAGCTGCACCACTGCGGAGTGGTAGTTCAGTTGGTTAGAATACCGGCCTGTCACGCCGGGGGTCGCGGGTTCGAGCCCCGTCCACTCCGCCAGTTCAAGACAAACCGCTCAGATCGTCAGGTCTGGGCGGTTTTTTCTTGGGTGCCTGTATCCGGTGTGGATGGCCGATGGAGGCTGTTTGCGCTCAGACCGCGCGCTCCAGCCAGCCCAGCCGCACCAGGCCGGTGGACAGTGCGGTGCCGCAGACGATGACGATGCCGCAGAGCACCATCCAGGGCGTGATGGTTTCGCCGATGAAAAACGCGCCGTAGAGCAGGGCGAACACCGGCACCAGAAAGGTGACGGTCAGCGCCTTGGACGGACCGGCCTGGGCGATGATGCGGAAAAACAGGATGTAGGCGATGGCGGTGCAGAACAGCGCCACCGCCGCGAGCGCACCCCAGGCGGTCGGGCTCACCGGGGTTTCGGGCCAGAGCCAGATGGTGGGCAGCGCCAGGCCGAGCGCGGCACCGATCTGGCTGCCGGTGGCGGTGGCCAGCGGGTGCGCACCGGTCAGGTAGCGCTTGGTGAAGCTGGCGGCGATGCCGTAGCACGCGGTGGCCAGCAGGCAGGCGCCCATGGCCAGCAGGTTGGTGGAGGTGTCCGCTCCACCAGCCAGGCCGGTGGCGTTGAGGCCGGACTTGCCCGCCACCAGCAGGATGACGCCGATGAAGCCGATGGCCAGGCCGAGCATGCGCGAACCACCCGGCCGGTCCTTCAGCCAGAGCCAGGCCACCACCGCGCCGGTCAGCGGCACCGTGGCGTTGAGGATGGCGGTGAGGCCGGTGCTGATGTGCAGCACCGCGAAGGCAAACAGCGCAAAGGGAATGCCCGAGTTGAGCAGGCCGACGAAGAGGATGGGTTGGGCGCGTTGACGGAAATCCGCCCAGACGCCTTTGACCAGAAACACCGGCAGCAGAAACAGCGCGGCGAGTGCCACGCGCAGACCGGCTGTGGGCAAGGCACCGAATTCGGCGGCGCCCAGGCGCATGAACAGGAACGAGGAGCCCCAGAGGGCGGCGAGCAACAGGAATTCGAGGGCGAGGGCGGGAGGCATGCGGTGAGTGTGCGGGCAATCAGGCGCCTTTTCCCTTGCGGGTTGATGCCGAATGCAGCGCCGATTGATGCGAGGCCGGGATCAACGCCCCTTCCAGCCGCAGCAACGCCGTCTTGCGCTGCAGGCCGCCCGCGTAACCGGTGAGGGCGCCGCCCGCGCCGAGCACGCGGTGGCACGGCACCACGATGCTGAGCGGGTTGCGGCCGACCGCAGCACCGACCGCCCGCACCGCTGCGGGCCGGCCGATCTGCCGGGCCAGGTCGCCGTAGCTGAGTGTGCGGCCCGCCGGTGTGTGCAGCAGGGCTTGCCACACGGCTTGCTGAAACGGCGTGCCCGCAGCGAGGTCCAGCGGCAAGTCGAACCGCATCGACTGGCCCAGAAAATAGGTCGCAAGCTGCTCGGTCGTTGCTGTCAGAACGGGGTGTGTGGGTTCGCAGCGCCAGGATTTGATGAGCGCCGCCGTCGGCAGGTGACGCTGGTCGGTGAACCAGATGCCGGCCAGCCCGTTGCGGCTGGCGGCGAGCAGCATCGGCCCGAGCGGGGATGCGATGGTGGCTTGCACGCAGGATGCAGCGGGTTTCATGGCGTCAGTCCTTGGTGGTGTTGGCGTCGGCGTGCAAGCCGGCCCAGGTGCGGATCACGGCGTAGCTGCGCCAGGGTCGCCAGGCCCCGGAGCGGCGCGCGGCTTCGTGCTGGGCGGCAGCGCTGCGGTGCTGGGGCAGTCCCAGCGCCTGGGTCAGCGCCACGTCGCCCACCGGCCAGGCGTCGGGCCAGCGCAGCGCGCGCATGGCGATGTACTGCGCCGTCCACGGGCCGATGCCGGGCAGCGCGAGCAAGCTTTGCGTGGCACGCTCCACGTTGGCGTGGGGGCTCAGGTCGAGCTGGCTGTCGAGCAGCGCGCGCGCCAGCGCCTGCAGAGCGGTCTGCCGCTGGCGCACGATGCCCAGTTCGCCCAGCACACCCGCTTCGACACCGGCCAGCACCTCGGGGGTGGGAAAGAGGCGGTTCAGGGCCGGGCTGTCGGTGCCGATGGGCTCACCGAGTCGCTCGACCAGCCGCCCCGCCAGCGTGCGCGCCGCCGCCACCGTGATCTGCTGGCCCAGCACGGCGCGCACGGCGAGTTCGAAGCCGTCGAAGGCGCCGGGCACCCGCAGGCCATCGCCCGCTGGAAAGTCGGCGTGCAGCGCGGCGTTGATGGCCTGCGGATCGGCGTCCAGATCGAACAGCGCGCGCACCCGCCAGATGACGGCGGGCAGCACCGCGTGCAGGCTGTCGCTCACGTTCAGCCGCAGCCGGTGCGCCTCCGGTTCGAAGCGCGCCGAGAACCAGCCGGTGTGGCTGCGACCAGCCAGCTCCAGCCGCACCGTGCGCTGCAATCCGGGCATGGCACCGGCCTGCACGTGCTCCACGCCGGGCAGCTGCCGATCAGCCAGGAAGCCCAGCAGGGCGGCCACGTCGCACGGCGGTCGCCACGACAAGCGCACGCTGGTTGGCGCCCCGTTGCCGGTCTGTGTGCCGGGCACCGGCTGGCGGCGCATCTGCGTGGGGTTCATGCCGTAATGCGATGCAAAGGCCGCGTTGAAGCGGCGCAGGCTGGCAAAGCCGCTGGCCTGCGCGATCTGCGTGATGGGCAGCGCGGTGTCGGCCAGCAACTGCTTGGCGCTCAGCAGTTTGCGCGTCAGCAGGTACTGCAGGGGCGAGACGCCCATCTGCGCTTCGAAAATGCGGCGCAGGTGCCGCTCGCTCACGCCCAAACGGGCGGCCAGCTGCTCCACACCAGCTCCACCGTCTGTATCACCGAGCCAGCGCTGCGGGTCGTCCAGCAGCCGGGTGGCTTGCTGGAACAGGATGGTGCTGGCGTCTTCCCGCGACCAGTGCCGCTGCAGCGGGGCCAGCTCGGGACGACAGCGCAGGCAAGGGCGGAACCCGGCCTGTTCGGCCTGGGCGGCGTGATCGAAAAACCGGCAGTTCTCGCGCCGTGGTGTGCGCACCCGGCAGACCGGGCGGCAGTAGATGCCGGTGGAGGTGACGCCGATGAAAAAACGGCCGTCAAAGCGCGCGTCGTGCGAACACAGCGCGCGGTAGCGGGCGTCTTCGTCGGTGCGGATGGCGGTGTCCATGGGTCCGATGGTAGGGCGTGAGGCCGTGCTTGACTGGCCGTTTCCGGACATGTCCTTGATGTCACGGTCGGAACCTACAATCCGCAGCACCAACTGCTCCCAGAGAACACCGCATGCAAGTCGCTGCCTCCATTTTCAAAGCCTACGACATCCGGGGTGTGGTGCCCTCCACCCTCAGCGAAGCCGTGGCCGAGGCGCTGGGCCTGGCCTTCGGCGCCGAGGCCAAACGCCAGGGTGAACACACGGTGGCGGTCGGGCGCGACGGTCGGCTCAGCGGCCCGGCGCTCTCGGCCGCGCTGATCCGCGGGCTGGCAGCGGCCGGCATCGAGGTGATCGACATCGGCCCGGCGACCACGCCCATGCTGTACTTTGCCGCCAGCACGCTGTGCAAGAGCGGCATCCAGGTCACCGGCAGCCACAACCCCAAGGACTACAACGGCTTCAAGATGGTGATGGCTGGCAGGGCCATCTACGGCGAAGACATCCAGGCCCTGCGCCGCACCATCGAGACCGACAGCGGTGTGTGTGCAGACGGCGGCAGCGTGCGCCAGGTGGACGTGCTCGCCACCTACACCGAGCGCATCGTGGGCGACGTGAAGCTGGCGCGGCCCATGAAGCTGGTGGTGGACTGCGGCAACGGCATTGCCGGTGCTTCCGCGCCAGCGCTGTTCCGCGCACTCGGTTGCGAGGTGATCGAACTCTTCAGCGAAGTGGACGGCAACTTCCCCAACCACCACCCGGACCCGAGCAAACCCGAGAACCTGCAAGACCTCATGCGCACGCTGCGCGAGACCGACGCCGAACTCGGACTGGCCTTTGACGGCGACGGCGACCGCCTGGGCATCGTCACCAAGGACGGCCACAACATCTATCCGGATCGGCAAATGATCTTGTTTGCCCAAGATGTGCTCTCGCGCGTGCCGGGCGGGCGCATCTTGTTCGACGTCAAGTGCTCGCAGCGCCTGGCGCCAGCCATCGAGGCGGCCGGTGGTGTGCCGGTGATCTACAAGACCGGGCACTCGCTGATCAAGGCGCGCATGAAAGAACTGGACAGCCCGCTGGGCGGCGAGATGAGCGGCCACATCTTCTTCAAGGAACGCTGGTTCGGCTTCGACGACGGCAGCTACGCGGGCGCGCGCCTGCTGGAAATCCTCAGCCGCAGCCCGGACGCGAATACCGTGTTGAAGAACCTGCCCACCAGCCACAGCACGCCCGAACTCAACGTGGTCTGTGCCGAAGGCGAACCGCACGCGGTGGTGGAGAAACTGGTGGCGCTGGCCCGTTTCGAAGCACCCGCCAAGGTCTCCACCATCGACGGCGTGCGGGTGGACTGGCCCGACGGCTTTGGCCTGATCCGCGCCTCCAACACCACGCCGGTGCTGGTGCTGCGTTTCGAGGGCCACACGCCGCAGGCGCTGCACCGCATCGAGCTGGCGATGCTGGCCCTGCTCAGACAGGTCAAACCCGATGCGGTGGTGGGCGCGGCCGCGCATTGACCTGAGATTGCGCGTTCAGCGCCGAACGCTCAACATGCCTTCAAGCGTTGCCATCATCGCCTCGATCTTCGGATCGAGCGGACGGTGGGGCGTGCGGGGCCGGGCGTCGGTCCAGTGCATGCCGACCACTGCCACCAGTTCGCTGGCGCTCGTGACGGGTCGGCTCAAGCCCTGTGCGTCGAGTTCGGCATAGCTCTCGCTGAAGTTCCACACGTTCGGGCCGTGCAGCACACGGCGCAACCCAGGGCCAGCGGTTCGTGTGGGTTGTGGCCGCCGACTTTGGCAAACGACCCGCCCACCAGCGCCACCGGCGCCAGGCGGTACCACAGACCCAGTTCGCCGATGGTGTCGGCCAGGTAGACCGATGCCGTCGCGCCGGGCAGCGTGCTTGTGTCGGTGCTGCGCTGCTGCGTGTCCGCAGGGCACAGCGCCAGCACCTCTGCACCGCGCGTCGGGACCCGCGGCGCGATGATCAACAAGGCGTCGGGCTGCTGCTCTCGCAGACGGGCGTGGGCTTGCAGGGTCAGTGCTTCTTCACCCGGGTGGGTGGATGCTGCCAGCCAGACCAGGCGTCCGCCCAGCGCCGCCTGCCAGTGCGCCAGTGCCTGCGGATCGCAGGGCAATGGGGGTGACAGGGTCTTGATGGTGCCGGTCACGGAAGTGCGTTCGCGCGGCGCGCCCAGCGATACCAGGCCGTCTACCGAATCGTTGTTCTGCGCGAACAGGGCGCGAAAACCCGGTAGCAGCGCGGCGTAGATCCAGCGGCCCCAGCGGCGCTTGGCCAGCGAGGCGGCGGACAGGCGCGCGTTGACCAGCACGCGCGGAATGCATCGTTCGTCCGTTGCGCTCATGAGGGCGGGCCAGAGGTCCATCTCGCACCACAGAGCCAGGGATGGACGCCAGTGATCCAGGAAGCGCGCCACCGCATCGGGTGTGTCCACCGGCGCGAACTGGTGCTGGCAGCGCGGCGGCAGGATGGACTGGCCATGCCGACCCTTCAGGGCGTCGCCCGAGGTGCGCGCCGTGGTGGTGATGAGGAAGTGCAGGTCCGGCCGACGCTCGCCCAGGCGCGCGAACAGCCCGGCCAGCGCCAGCGATTCACCCACACCCACCGCGTGGCCCCAGACCAGGGTGCCAGCCGGTCGCGCCTCGCAGGCCAGCCCCAGCTTCTGCTGCACGCTGGCGGCGGTTTCCTTTCCACGGGTCAACCGCCGCTGCAGGCCCCAGTGCCAGACCGGTGCCAGCAGCCGGGCCAGCAGCAGGTAGGCGCGCAGGGCGAGGGGTTTGGCAGCGCCGCTCACCGACCCTCCAGCCACGGTTGCAGCGCCGCCATGTGTTTCACCGTGGCTCCGCCATGCTCGGCGTAGAAAGCCTCGGCGCCCGCGATCGCGTTCGCGTAGGCTTTCGGATCGGTCAGCAAGTGCACCAGCGCCTGCGACAGGCTGGCAATGCTCATGTGTTGCTGCAACACACCCGCCGCCAGCGCCTCCACGCCGGGGTATTCGATGCCCCAGATGCTGGGGCCGACCAGCACGGGTTTTTTGAGCGCCAGCGGCTCAATCACGTTGTGCGCGCCCGAGTCCACAAACGAACCACCGACCACCACCGCCTGTGACAGCGCCAGGTAGAAGTACATCTCGCCCAGCGAGTCGCCCAGCAGCACGTCCACCGTGGCCATGTCGGGTGCGTCGGCGGTGGGCGCGAGCGCTGCGTCCAGCATGCGGCTGCGGCGGGCCACGCGCAGGCCGCCCGCTTCCATGAGCTGGGCCACGGCGTCGAAGCGCTGCGGGCTGCGCGGAACGTAGACAAACAGCGGCCTGGGCAGACCCGCCTGCGCGAGCCCGGCTTGCACCAGTGCAAATGCCTGCACGCACGGTTCGTCCTCGCCCACGATGGTGCTGGCAAAACCCACCACCGGTCGCTGGTCGGGCGCGATCTTCCATCGGGCCACCAGGGCCTGCGCGGCGGCGATCTGTTGCGGTGCAACCGGCAGGTCGAAGCGGGTTTCTCCCGCGATCACCACGCGCTCGCAGCCGACGTCGCGAAACCGCTTTGCGTGGGTTTCCGACTTGCACAGCACCAGCTGGTAGGCCTGGAACAGGCTGGCGCGAAAGCCACACCATTTGCGGTCCCGCGTCAGGCTCTGTGCTGGATATTGCGCGTTGGCGATGCCCAGCGGCACACCCTGGCGGCGGATGGTGGCCACCAGCACAGGCCAGGTGTCGATCTCGGTCATGAGGGCGGCACGCGGGCGCACGCGCCGGATGAAGCCACGCACCGCCCAGCCCAGCTCCAGCGGCACCCAGACCACCTCGGCCCGTCCGTCGGCGATCTCGCGGGCCAGCAGCTTTTGCGCGGCGCAACGACCGGCAGGAGTCAGGGTGGTGACGATCACTCGGTGGTCGGCGGCCAGCAGGGCGCTGACCAGCGGTGCGGCACCACGGAACTCGCCCATCGATGCCGAATGCACCCACAAGGGCTGTTGCAGAGTGGTGTTCACGACCCCAAAACGTTCGCTCCAGAACTGGCGGTACAAGGGTTCCTTGCGGCCACGCTGCCACAGAAACAGCAGCAGCACCGGCAGCAGCAGGTGCCAGAGCAGTTCGTACACACCGATCATCGCCGCCAGCCGCCAGGTCGGCGGGAAGGGGCGGCTCGGGGCACTGGCTGAAGGGGCGTGAGAGGGCATCGGTGGGGCCGGGGACTGGGGCACGTATAGTAACGGCCTGCGCCCGCTTCATTGGGCCACCAGCCACCGCCCGCCGACGCCCCGCGCCCCCTTTCTCCCTGCTTTCACCCCACGTCCAGTCCATGAAAATTCTCGTTGTCGGCACCGGCTCCATCGGCAAACGGCACATCGGCAACCTGCTCCAGCTCGGCGCCCAGGTGCAGGCCTTCAGCTACCGGCCCGAAGCGCAGACGCTGGACCCGCGCGTGACCCGCGTGCCCGATCTGGCCGCCGCGCTGGCATCCGACATCGACGCCGTGGTGGTGGCCAACCGCACCGACCAGCACATGGACGTGGCGCTGCAGGCCGCGCGCGCTGGCAAGCACCTGTTCCTGGAAAAGCCACTGGCCGTGTCGCTGGATCACAGCGACGAACTCATGCGCCTGGTGCGCGAGCACGGGCTGGTCGTCGAGGCCGGTTTCATGCTGCGTTTTCACCCCAACCTGCAGTGGATTCGGCAGCACCTGCAGGGCGGTGAACTGGGTGAGGTGATGCACCTGCGCGCATCGGTGGGCCAGTGGCTGCCCGACTGGCGGCCCGGTACCGACCACCGTCAGGGCTACGGCGCGTTCCGCGCCACCGGCGGCGGCGTCATCTTCGACCTGATCCACGAGCTGGACCTGGTGCACTGGCTGGTGGGCCCGGTGGTCGATGTGACCGCCATGACCCGCACGGTGGCCTGCCTGGAAATCGAAACCGAAGCCATCGCCCAGATCGGCTTGCGTATGGCTTCGGGCGTGCTGGCGCAGGTGCACCTGGACTATGTGCGCCCCGGTTACGGTCGCGACATGGAAGTGGTGGGTCGCCGCGGCGTGCTGATCTGGGACTACGTGAAAGGCACGGTCTGGCTCGAACGAGTCGGCGCGCCCCCGAGCGTGGTGGACCAGGTGCCGGACGGCTTCGAGCGCAACACCATGTTCTGCCAGCACATGACGCACTTTCTGCAGCGCATCGCGCAGCCGACCTTGCCTGCCGTGTCCCCGCTGCCCGACGCCATCGACGTGCTGCGCCTGGCCCTGGCCAGCCATGTGTCGTCGGACCAGCGCCGTAACGTGCGCCCGCAGGAGCCGACCCTCTCAGTCAACAACCGTCCAATATGAACACCACCTGTGTCATCGGCGCGCGCGGCGGCTCCAAAGGCGTGGCCAACAAAAACATCCGGCCGCTGCTGGGCAAGCCGCTGATCGCCTGGTCCATCGAACAGGCCCTGGCCTGCCCCGAGATCGACCGCGTCGTCATCTCCACCGACAGCCCGGCGATTGCCGAAGCGGCCCGCGCGGCCGGCGCCGAGACGCCCTTCATGCGCCCGGCCGAACTGGCCAACGACACCGCCGGCAAGTGGGAAGTGTGGCAGCACGCGCTGGCCGCCTGCGAAGCCCACTACGGCGAGCCCGTTGATCTGTTCGTGGACCTGGACTGCACCTCGCCGCTGCGCGACGTGGAAGACATCTCCAAGGCCATCGCGCAGTTCCGCGCGTCTGACGTGGACGCCGTGTTCACCGTCTGTGATGCGCGCAAGAACCCTTACTTCAACATGCTGGAGGAAGAGGACGGCATCCTGCGCATCTGCAAGAAGCTGCCCAAGCCCATCGTGCGTCGGCAGGACGCGCCGCGCGTCTTCGAGCACGTGGCGTCGATCTACGTGCTCTCGCCCGACTACCTGAAGCGCGGCACCGGCCTGCTGTCGGGCCGCACGCACGGCTACGACATCGGCAGCGCCAAGAGCCCGGACATCGACAGCGAATCCGACTTCGAGTTCGTCGAGTACCTGATGAAAAAGCGCCTCGGCCAGCTTTCCTGATTTCCACGAGAGACACACACATGACGACACAACGTTTTGATCTGACCGGTAAGGTCGTGGTGGTCACCGGTGGCACCGGTCTGCTCGGTTCTGCTTACTGTCAGGGCATGGCCGAACACGGCGCCCAGGTGGTGATGGCCGATCTGGCCGCCGCCGACCCGGTGGGCAAGGCCAAGGCCATCCAGACGCCGGACGGCCGCGCGGCCTTCGGCATCAACTGCGATGTCAGCTCCGAAGCCGACGTGGTCAACCTGTTCGAACAGGTCATGGCCAAGTTCGGCCGCGTCGATGTGGTGCTGAACAACGCCGCCGCCACCGGCGAACACCTGATGCGCCAGGGCGCGGTGTTCACCTCGTTCGAAGACTCGACGCTGGCGGTCTGGGAATCGGCCATCCGCGTCAACCTGACCGGCGTCTACCTGGTGGCGCGCGAAGGCGGCAAGGCCATGCTCAAGAGCGGTGGCGGCAGCCTGGTCAACGTCTCCAGCACCTACGGCGTGGTCGGCCCCGACCACCGCATCTACGAGGGCATGAAGTTCAATTC
>PNMN01000048.1 GCA_013823655.1 Comamonadaceae bacterium
TCACCGAGCAGATGCTCAAGCAGTTCATCAAGATGGTGCACCCGCGCTCGATGTTCAAGCCGAGCCCGCGCATCATCATCTGCGTGCCCTGCGGCTCCACGCAGGTCGAGCGCCGCGCCATCCGCGAATCGGCCCTGGGCGCTGGCGCCTCCGAGGTCTACCTGATCGAAGAACCGATGGCCGCAGCCATCGGCGCCGGCCTGCCGGTGTCCGACGCTTCGGGCTCCATGGTGGTGGACATCGGCGGCGGCACCACCGAAGTCGGCGTCATTTCCCTGGGCGGCATGGTCTACAAAGGCAGCGTGCGGGTGGGCGGTGACCGCTTCGACGACGCCATCATTGCTTACATCCGCCGCAACTACGGCATGCTGATCGGCGAGCCCACCGCCGAAGCGATCAAGAAACAGATTGGCTCGGCCTTCCCCGGCTCCGAGGTCAAGGAAATGGAAGTCAAGGGCCGCAACCTCTCCGAGGGCGTGCCACGCAGCTTCACCATCTCCAGCAACGAGATCCTCGAAGCCCTGACCGATCCGCTGAACAACATCGTCTCGGCCGTCAAGATGGCGCTGGAGCACACGCCGCCCGAGCTGGGCGCGGACATCGCCGAGCGCGGCATGATGCTGACCGGCGGCGGCGCGCTGCTGCGCGACCTGGACCGCCTGCTGGCCGAAGAAACCGGCCTGCCGGTGCTGGTGGCCGAAGAGCCGCTGACCTGCGTGGTGCGCGGCTGCGGCATGGCCCTGGAGCGCATGGAGCGCCTGGGCACCATCTTCACCAGCGAGTAAGCGCGCGCCGGGCTTCCCGGCCCGCGCCACACACCGCAAGAGCCCGCCCCGCCATGCCACTGGGCACCCTGGACCGCACACCGCCCCCGTTTTTCAAACAGGGGCCATCGGCCCTGTCCAAGCTGATGGTGTTCAGCGCCCTGGCGCTGTTCCTGATGGTGGCCGACATGCGTTTCCAGTTTGCCGCACCGGTGCGCGCGGCGCTCGCCACCGCCTTGTACCCGGTGCAGTGGCTGGTGCAGCAGCCGGTGCAGGTGGTCAGCCAGGCGGGCAACTACTTCCAGTCGCTGCACGCCGCCCAGCAAACCGAGCGCGAAGCGCTCCAGCGCCTGGCCGCCCAGGCCACCCGCGCGCTGCAGGTGGAGCAGCTCGCACTGGAAAACCAGCGCCTGCGTGAGCTGCTGAGCATGCGCGAGCGCATCAGCACGCCGTCCACAGGCGCGCAGGTGCTGTACGACGCGGCCGACCCGTTTTCGCGCAAGGTGGTGATCGACCGCGGACAGACGCACGGCATCGTGGTCGGTTCGCCGGTGATCGACGAAAGCGGCGTGCTGGGTCAGGTCACGCGCGTGTACCCGCTGGTCTCCGAGGTGACGCTGCTGATCGACCGCGACCACGCCATCCCCGTGCTCAACACCCGCACCGGCGCGCGCAACGTGGCCTATGGTCAAACCGGCACCGGTGGCGATGGTCTGGAACTGCGCTACACCCTGGCCAACGCCGACATCAAGCAGGGCGACCTGCTGAGCACCAGCGGTGTGGACGGGGTCTATCCCCCTGGCTTGCCGGTGGCCCGGGTGACGGGGGTCGAGCACCGGGCCGAGTCGTCGTTCACCCGCATCGAGTGCGAGCCGCTGGCGCGTGTGCAGGGCGTGCTGCACGTGCTGGTGCTCTCGCCGGTGGGCGCGGCGCTGCCGCCCTCGCCGCTGCCAGAACCGGTGAGCAGCCGCCGGTGGCGGGGCGAGGTACCGGGCTCCAGGATCGCCACGCCATGATCATGCGCCCCGGCCAGCAGCTGCTGCTGCCCGCCAATCCGGCTTTCATCTGGTTCAGCCTGCTGGCCGCGCTGACGCTGAACATGCTCATGAACATGGGCCTGTGGGGGCGCGCGGCCTGGGTGCCCGACCTGCTGGCCGTGGTGCTGGTGTTCTGGAGCGTGCACCAGCCGCTGCGCATCGGCGTCGGTGTGGCGTTCGCCTTTGGGCTGGCGATGGATGTGCACCAGGGTGCACTGCTCGGGCAACACGCGCTCGCCTACACGGTGCTGGGCTTTTTCGCGATCTCCATGCACCGGCGCCTGCTGTGGTTCGGCGTGCCGACCCAGGCGGTGCAGGTTTTGCCCTTGTTCATGGCGGCCCATTTGCTGGAGCTGCTGGTGCGCATGGTCAGCGGCAGCGGCTTTGCGGGCTGGTCGCACTTTCTGGCCCCGGTGCTGCAGGCCGCACTCTGGCCGGTGGTGAGCGTGCTGCTGCTGGTGCCGCAGCGCCGCGCGCCGAACCCTGACGACAACCGGCCTCTATGAACACCCCCCGCGCAGGAGTGAACACCCCCCGCGCCGCCTTCGGCGTCACCCCCCTGGGGGGGCGATGCGAGTGGCCCGGCAGAGCCGGTTCCACCGCATCCTGGGTTGGACATTGCGCGCCGGACGGAGCGATCCAGAATGACTGAACTCCGCAACGTCGAAGCCGATCTGGCGCAGTTCCGCACCCGGGTGCTGGTGGCGGGGCTGGCGGTGCTGTTGGCGTTCGGCCTGCTGGCCGCCCGCATGGTGTACCTGCAGGTGCTGCGCCACGACGATCTGCTCGCCCAGGCCGAGAGCAACCGCACCGCGGTGCTGCCGGTGGCGCCCAACCGCGGCCAGATCCTGGACCGGCACGGTCGGGTGCTGGCCACCAACTACTCGGCCTACACGCTGGAGATCACGCCGTCGAAGGTGGACGATCTGAACGCCACCATCGAGGCGCTGGGCGCGCTGGTTGCCATCGAGGCGCGCGACAAGCGGCGTTTTCACAAGCTGCTGGAAGAATCGCGCAGCTTCGACTCGCTGCCCTTGCGCACCCGCCTGAGCGATGAAGAGGTGGCGCGCTTCACGGCGCAGCGCTACCGTTTTCCTGGCGTGGACGTGCGCGCGCGCCTGTTCCGTCAATACCCGCACGGCGATGTGGCCAGCCACGTGATCGGCTACATCGGGCGCATCAACCAGCGCGAAAAAGAGGCCATGGAAGACTGGCCCGAAGAGGAGCAGGCCAACTACCGCGGCACCGACCACATCGGCAAACTCGGCGCCGAGCAGAGCTACGAACGCGAACTGCATGGCCAGACCGGCTTTGATCGGGTGGAGACCTCGGCCGGCGGGCGCGCGGTGCGTTCGCTGGCCAACACCCCGGCCACGCCGGGCAACACGGTGGTGCTGAGCATCGACATCCAGTTGCAGAAACTGGTGGAGGACATGTTCGGCGAGCGCCGTGGCGCACTGGTGGCCATCGACCCGCGCAACGGTGAGGTGCTGGCCTTTGTGTCCATGCCCACCTTCGATCCCAACCTGTTCGTCGAAGGCATCGACGTGGAAAACTGGAAAGCACTCAACGAGTCGCTCGACAAACCGCTGCTCAACCGGGCCCTGCGCGGCACTTACCCGCCGGGCTCGACCTACAAGCCCTTCATGGCGTTGGCTGCCCTGGAGCTGGGCTTGCGTTCGGCGCAGGCCACGGTCTACGACCCGGGCTACTGGATGTTCGGCAACCACCGTTTCCGCAGCCACGGCGACACCAGCCTGGGCGCGGTGGACCTGCGCCGCAGCATCGTCAAGTCCAGCAACACCTACTACTACTCGCTGGCCAACGAAATGGGTGTGGACGCCATGCACGACTTCATGGCGCCGCTGGGTTTTGGCCAGATCACCGGCATCGACCTCAAGGGCGAGGTGCGCGGCGTGCTGCCCAACCAGGAGTGGAAGCGCCGGACCTTCAAACGCCCCGAGCAGCAGAAGTGGTACGCCGGTGAAACCATTTCGCTCGGTATCGGCCAGGGCTACAACAGCTTCACCATGCTGCAACTGGCGCACGCCATGGCCATCCTGGCCAACGGCGGCATCAAACACAAGCCGCACCTGAGCATGGCGACCGAAAACGTGGTCACGCGCGAACGCACGCCGCTGGCCAGCGAAGCACCGGTGAACCTGGGCTACCAGCGCGAGCACATCGACGCGGTGCTCAGTGCCATGCAGGGCGTGACCACCGAAGGCACCGGGGCTGGCGTGTTCGCCGGTGCCGGCTACACCAGCGGCGGCAAGACCGGCACGGCGCAGGCCGTGACCATTGGCCAGAAAGACCGCTACGACGCGCGCAAGCTCGAAGAGCACCAGCGCGACCACTCGCTCTACGTCGCCTTTGCCCCGATGGACCAGCCGCGCGTGGCGCTCGCCGTGGTGGTGGAGAACGCCGGCTTTGGCTCCGCCAGCGCCGCGCCCATTGCCCGTCGCGTGTTCGACTACCTGCTGCTGGACCAGTACCCGAATGCGCAAGATCTCGAAGCGGTCAGCAAGGGCCAGGCCGGTCGACCGATCGGCGTTCCCTTGAAGGCGAGCGAGATGCCATGGCCACCGGGAGGAGCAGGAGCCGCCCCTGCGGCAAGTCGGCTCCGCGGTGTTCTCGGTTGAATTCACTGCGTTCGGCGCCAATGTCCAGAATCGCTACCGCCCCCGTTCGGCGTAGCGGTTGAAGCGCCAGGAGCTGGCTTCGAGGGTGATGCGCCGCCAGCTTGCGCGCTTCTCGCCCGCTGTCATTTCCGTCCAGCGCTGTACCTCGTCAAACGTGCGACCACAGCCTTTGCACACTTCGTCGCCCTGGCTGGTGGAGCAGATGGCGATGCATGGCGTGTCGGGCGTGGTCTGGAACCAGGCCAGCCAGGCCTCGTGCGCAGCGGGCGGCAGGCCCGACTCCTCGGTCTCGCTCCGGTGCTGGTAGACCATGAGGGCGTACACCTCGGCCAGGGCCCGCAGCGTCGGCGCCAGGGACATCCCTTCGGACGTCGGCAGGCGCTCACGCCAGTGGTTGATCGCGGCCTCAATGTCGGTGATGTGGATGCCAGCCATGGGAAGGCGATGATAGCCAGCCGATCCGGCACGTCCTGACGCGCGCGTGGAAAGTCCACATGGCCCTGACCACGGTCAGGGATTGATCCGTTCCGAGTCGCCCTGGTACAGGATCATCGACATCCTGCCGGGAGAGCGGCTTTGGGCTGGCCGCTGCGTTATGCTGGGCGCATGAAACTCCTGCTCAAATGGCTGCTCGCCGCCTGTGCACTGCTGCTGGTGGCGTATCTCTACCCCGGTGTGCAGGTGCAGAGCTTCGGCTCGGCCCTGATCGCAGCGGCGGTGGTCGGCATCTTCTACGCGCTGCTGCGACCGCTGCTGGTCATTCTGACCCTGCCGGTGACGGTGGTCACGCTCGGGCTGTTCCTGTTTGTCATCAACGCCCTGCTGTTCTGGGCCGCTGCGGGCGTGCTCGACGGCTTTCACGT
The DNA here is from genome assembly GCA_013823655.1 of Comamonadaceae bacterium. Classification (GTDB taxonomy): domain Bacteria; phylum Pseudomonadota; class Gammaproteobacteria; order Burkholderiales; family Burkholderiaceae_C; genus Hydrogenophaga. Next base: position 5,307 of record PNMN01000048.1, read on the forward strand.
CAACGGCTTCCTCGCCGCGCTGCTCGGCTCGCTGATCTATTCGGTGCTGATGCTGGTGATCGATGCGGCGCTGAGATCAGTCCTCCCGAACTGACTCGCGCAGCAGCGCTTGCACCGCGCGCAAACGCACATCGACGATGGCCAGCTCGATCGGGTCGAGCGCCCGATCTGCCGCCGACAAGGCCTGCGCGGCCTTGAACCGCTCGACCGCACCCGCAAAATCGCGCTGCGCAGCACGTGCTTCGGCCTCGGACCGGATGGCACGCAGGCGCTGCCCGGTGGCCAGTTGCAGCTGGGCCAGTGCCTGCCAGGCCAGCGCATCGCCGGGGTGTCTCACCACCCAGTCCTGCAGGCGGCTGGTGGCTGGAGCGGTGGCGCCGGTGGCCAGGGCGGCCTGCGCCCCCAGCAGCAGCAGCGCACGCTGCTGGCTGGCCAGGGCGGTGTCGCGCAGCGTCTGCAACTGCGTGGCCTGCGTGGCGTTCAGGGTGCCCGGTGCCAGCAGCAGCTCGATCTGCAAGGCATCGACGGCCCAGCGCGTCTCGGCGCCGGTCTGGGCCTGCAAGCGCTGGGACAGCTTCAGCGCCACCTCGCCCTGCCCCAGGCGGTGCGCAGCCAGGGCGGCTGCGTACAGCTGCGCCGGGGTCGCAGCGCTGGCCTGCCCGTGCTGCACCCAGGCGCGCCAGCGGTCGGGCCCGTTGTCCGCCAGCACGCGGGCGCGCGCCGCCATGAGGCCGTGCAAAGCGGGGGTGACCGGGGCCCGCAGCGACACCGGGCCTGCGGCCATGCCGGGCAGCGCCCCGCCCACCATGGCCGGTGACGGACCGGTCGGGGTGGTGTTCAGCGGACCGACCCGAGGCCCGCCGTCCAGCGGCAGGCGCGCGCGCATGTCGGCGATGCGCTCGCTGGTGAGCGGGTGGCTGCGCAGGTAGGGGAAGGCGCCGTCGTCGTTGTGGCGCGCGGCCTGCTGCAGCTTGTCAAACATGTCCACAAAACCGCGACCGTCAAAGCCCGCACCCGTGAGCACGCCAAAGCCCACGCGGTCGGCCTCGCGCTCCATGTCGCGTGAGAAGTTCAGTTGCGTCTGCGCCGCCAGCGCCTGACCGCCGGCCACCGCCGCGTTCGCCACCTCGGCGTTGGCGCGCGCGGCCAGCACGGCCAGGATCATGGTGCCCAGGATCCACGGTGCCTGCTGGTCCTGGCGCGAGATCATGCGCGCGATGTGGCGCTGCGACACGTGGCTCAGCTCGTGCGCCAGCACGCTGGCCAGCTCATCGGGTGTTGCGGTCACGGCGAGCAGGCCCAGGTTCACGCCCAGGTAGCCGCCGGGCAGGGCAAACGCATTGACGCGCTTGTCGCGCCAGACCATCAGTTCCCAGGCCAGGCGTTCGGCCAGCTCGGGCGGCACGTCGCCACGCTGGCGGGCTGCGCCCAACAAGGGCTGCCAGAGCGCCTGCAGATAGTCGCCCAGTACCGGGTCGTCGAGGTAGTCCGGGTCGCGGTAAATGTCGCGCGCGATGCTGTCGCCGAGCCGCCGTTCGGCCGCGATCGACATGAGCGCGCCATCGCCCAGGCTGGGCAAACCGGTGGCGGCATCGGCGGACCGGACCGTCTGCGCACCCGCGAAGCCGGTCGGCCCACACGCCAGCGCAAGGCACAGCGCTGCACCACCCCAGTGGCTGGGGAACCTGGGAACGTGCCGCCGAACGATCGGTTTGTGAGGAAAACGCATTTCCGTATGATGCCGCCTGCCTTTCAAGGTTTCCGTAAAGTCCATGCAAAGCCCGCCATGACCAGTTCCCCCGCCAGTCCGCTGACCCACTTCGACGCCCAGGGCCAGGCCCACATGGTGGACGTGGCCGCCAAGGCCAGCACCCACCGCGTGGCCGTGGCCGAAGGCCGCATCGGCATGGAGCCCGCCACCCTGGTGCTGATCCAGAGCGGCAGCGCGAAAAAAGGCGATGTGCTCGGCATCGCCCGCATCGCAGGCATCCAGGGGGCCAAAAAAACCAGCGACCTGATCCCCCTGTGCCACCCGATCGCCCTCACGCGCGTGGCGCTGGAGTTTGAAGTGGCGGTCGATTCAAGCAGCGTGCTGTGCCGCGCCACCGCCGAATGCACCGGCCAGACCGGCGTCGAGATGGAAGCGCTCACCGCCTGCAGCGTGGCCCTGCTGACCATCTACGACATGTGCAAGGCGGTGGACCGGGGCATGACCATCAGCGGCCTGCGGCTGATCGAGAAGCGGGGCGGCAAGAGCGGGCATTTTGTCGCCCCCCCCGGTTGACGCGCGGCCCTGGATCGTTCCTGGTGCGGGTACATGGCGGACACCGGTCCGCAGTGTCATGGCCGCGTTCGCTGTTTCACGCTTTGTTGCAGTGCGGGCTTGCGCCACCGAAGTTTCATGGGCATAGTGGGCTCCAGATAGTCCCGTGGTCACCGGAAAGTCTGCCCATCCGGTGGCTTGTGTCAACCCGGAGCATTAGGAGGCTCTTGTATGAACCTGACGATCAGTGGTCACCACCTCGAGGTCACACCCGCCCTGCGCGGTTACGTCACGACCAAGCTCGAACGCATATCCCGACACTTCGACCAGGTGGTCGATATCAAGGTGCTGCTGACAGTGGACAACCTGAAAGAGAAAGACCTGCGCCAGAAGGCCGAATGCAACATCCACGTGAAAGGCAAAGACCTGTTTGCCGAAAGTGTCCACGCCGACCTGTATGCAGCGGTGGACGAACTGGCCGACAAGCTGGACCGGCAGGTCCTGCGTTACAAGGACAAGACCCAGAATCACAACCACGACGCCGCCAAGCGGCTGATGTGACCCTGGTGCCGGACGGTTCCTGACCACCCGGCTGCCATGCTGCAATGCAACAAGCCGCTTGAGCTGTCAAGCGGCTTTTTTGTGCCTGCGGTCTAGTCAGGGCCCACCAACTCGGCATAATTTGCGGTCCAAGAGGCCCACATGAACCGACTATCTGCCATATTGCCCGCACCACAAGTGCTTGTCAGCGTCGATGCCACCAGCAAAAAACGTGCATTCGAAGAGGCGGGTTTGTTGTTCGAGACCTTGCACGGGCTCAATCGCGCGCTGATCACCGACAGCCTCTTCGCGCGCGAACGCCTGGGCTCCACCGGTCTGGGGCACGGCGTGGCGATTCCGCACGGGCGCATCAAAGGCCTGAAGCAGCCGCTGGCTGCGGTGTTCCAGCTGGCCAACCCGATCGGGTTTGACGCGCCCGATGAACAGCCGGTGCAGCTCATGATTTTCCTGCTGGTGCCCGAGGCGGCGACCCAGAAGCACCTGGAAATCCTCTCCGAAATTGCCGAGTTGCTGAGCGACAGCGCCCTGCGCGAAAAGATGAAGCTGGCCACAGACGCGCTCGCGCTGCACGGGCAGATCACCAGCTGGCAGTCGGCCCACGCTGCGGCATGAGCGCAGCGCCGGGCCGCCCCCAAGCCAGCTCGCACCGCAGCCCGCAGGGCGAAGGTACTCCAGTGAACATTGCCCCCACGCTCCGCCGCTGCGCGGGTCGCTGGCCTTGCAGGCCGCGGCGTTGCCAGAGTCAACGCCACGTCGGGCTGTCCGAGCCTGCGCAGGCAGGCTCGGAGCCGCAGCCCTCCGCCCCTCGGGGGCTGATCCGACTTGGGGCGGCCCGGCGCCGGATCGTTGCCCCCTTGCGTTCTGTCACCTGCGGTGCCAGTCCGGGGCTCCGCCGCTGCGCGGGTCGCTGCCCGACCACATGAAACCCACCGTCGTCAGTGCCGACGTCCTGTTTGAAGACCACCGCGATGCCCTGAAGTGGCAATGGGTGGCGGGGCTGGGCGCTTCGGAACGCAAGTTCGACGAAGTGGCGATCCGGGAGGCCCGCTCGGGCGCCGATCTGGTCGGTTACCTCAACTACATCCACCCCTACCGCGTGCAGGTGTTCGGTGAGCGCGAGGTGACTTACATCAAGAGCGCCAACGAAGACGACAACCGCCGCCGGGTGGCGCGCATTGTGACGCTGGAGCCGCCGGTGCTGGTGGTGGCCGATGGCCAGGCGGCGCCCGACACGCTCACGGCGATGTGCGAGCGGGCGCAAATCCCGATGTTCGCCACCCCCGAGCCGGCGGCGTTCGTCATCGACGTGCTGCGCGCCTACCTCTCGCGCCATTTCGCCGACCGCGCCTCCATGCACGGCGTGTTCATGGACATCCTGGGCATGGGCGTGATGATCACCGGCGAGTCCGGTCTGGGCAAGAGCGAGCTGGGGCTGGAGCTGATCTCGCGTGGCCATGGTCTGGTGGCCGACGACGCGGTCGATCTCTACCGCATCAACCAGACCAGCATCGAAGGCCGCTGCCCGGAGTTGCTGCAGAACCTGCTGGAGGTGCGCGGCATCGGTCTGCTCGACATCAAGGCCATTTTTGGCGAGACGGCGGTGCGCCGAAAAATGCGGCTCTCGCTGATCGTGCACCTGGTGCGCAAGGAAACCATGGAGCGCGACTACGACCGCATGCCGCACGAGCCGCTGTACCAGGACGTGCTCGGCGTGCCGGTGCGCAAGGCGGTGATCCAGGTGGTGGCCGGTCGCAACATCGCCGTGCTGGTCGAGGCTGCGGTGCGCAACACCATCTTGCAGTTGCGCGGGATCGACACCTACCAGGAGTTCGTGGCGCGCCACCGAGCGGCCATGTCGCGCGGGGAGTGACTTTTTGCTCCCCCCGCGCCGCCTTCGGCGTCACCCCCAAGGGGGCAACACCTGCGGCCCGGCAAAGCCGGTTCCGCGGTGTTCCCGAGTCAATCCGCTCAGCCCTTGGATTTGTCGCGGTGCGTGCAATCGGTCTTGCTGCAGTTCGCGTAGAGCGACAAGGCGTGCTCCTGGAGGATGAAGCCGCGCGTTTTGGCCACCATCTGCTGGCGCTTTTCGATCTCCGGGTCGAAGAACTCTTCCACCCGTCCGCAGTCCAGGCAGACCAGGTGGTCGTGGTGCTGCCCCTCGTTGAGCTCGTACACCGCCTTGCCCGACTCGAAATTGCTGCGCGTGAGCAAGCCCGCCTGCTCAAACTGCATCAGCACCCGGTACACCGTGGCCAGGCCGACGTCAGAACGATCTTCCAGCAGCACCCGGAAGACGTCTTCGGCCGTCATGTGGCGCTGCTTGGCGTTGTGAAAAACCTCCAGAATCTTCAGGCGTGGCAGGGTGGCCTTGAGTCCGGTGTTTTTCAATTCGTCGATGTTGGTCATGGCAAAGGCGTGAGCAGGGTTGCGCAGGTTTCAGGTCGCCCGGGCCAGGCAGCGGCACCGCATGGACATCCAACCCCGGGGCTACAATGAAGTGATCATATCGCCAGGCTGTGCCAGGCGGGTCCGTTTCCATGGCGCCCCTCGCTGGGGCGCAGGTTTTTCCGGTTTGCCTTCATGCACCCATCCGCACCTGCTCTAGAACCCCACGCCTGGTCGCGCCGCGTTGCTGCGGCCCTGGTCTTGCTGGCCGCAGCGGCCAGCCAGCTGGCCTGTTCCAGCCTGGGCGCCAAGCTGCCCAGCGTGACCGATGTGGTCACCCCGTACCGGATCGACATCCTGCAGGGCAACGTCGTCACGAGCGAGCAGGCCCAGGCGCTGCAGCCGGGCATGTCGCGTCTGCAGGTGCGGGACCTGCTGGGCTCACCGCTGCTGACCAGCGTCTTCCATGCCGACCGCTGGGACTACGTGTTCACTTTCAAGCGCCAGGGGCAGGAGCCGCAACGCCGCAAGCTCACGGTGTTCTTCAAAGGCGAGGCGCTGGAGCGCATCGAAGCCGATGCCCTGCCCAGCGAGGCCGAATTCGTGGCATCGCTCGATGTGCGCAAAACGCCCGGCAAGGCACCGGTGCTCCAGGCCACCGAAGAGCAGCTCAAGGACTTCCAGCAGCGCAACGCCGTGTCGGCTGCTGCCCCCACGCCCGTGACGGCACCGACCACGGTGTACCCGCCGCTGGAGGCGGGGGCTGCCCGATGAGCAGCCAGCCCTTCGCGCCGTTGCGGGTGTGCGTCGCCGGGGCCAGTGGCCGCATGGGCCAGATGCTGGTGGACGCGGTGCAGGGCAGCGGTGACTGCGTGCTCGCTGGGGCGCTGGACATGCCTTCCAGCCCGGCGCTGGGCCAGGACGCCGGCGCCTTCGCTGGCCAGGCCACGGGCGTGGCCATCACCGCAGACCTGGACCACGGTCTCGCGGGCAGCGGGTTCCTGATCGATTTCACGCGCCCGGAAGGCACGCTGGCCCACCTGCGTGCCTGCATGAAACACCGCGTGAACGTGGTGATCGGCACCACCGGCTTCAGCGAAGCGCAGAAGGCGGAGATCGCCGAAGCCTCGAAGTCCATCGCCATCATGATGGCGCCCAACATGAGCGTGGGTGTCAACGTCACGTTCAAGCTGCTGGAGATGGCGGCCCAAGCCCTCTCGACCGGCTACGACATCGAAATCATCGAAGCCCACCACCGCCACAAGGTGGACGCACCCAGCGGCACCGCGCTGAAGATGGGCGAGGTGATCGCCGATGCGCTCGGCCGCGATCTGAAGGACTGTGCCGTGTACGCCCGCGAAGGCGTGACCGGCGAGCGCGATCCGTCCAGCATCGGTTTTGCCACCATCCGTGGCGGCGACATCGTGGGCGACCACACCGTGCTGTTTGCCGGCACCGGCGAGCGCATCGAGATCTCGCACAAGTCCAGCAGCCGCGCCACCTACGCCCAGGGCAGCTTGCGCGCGGTGCGCTTCCTGGCCGGCAAGTCCAGCGGGCTGTACGACATGTTCGACGTGCTCGGCCTGAACCAGTGAGTCACCCCCGCAGCGCTTCGCGCTACCCCCTCAAGGGGGCGGCTCCAGCCGTCCGTCCTGAGCCTGTCGAAGGGCGGCCCGGCGCAGCCTCCCGGATGGATCGGCTTCGTCGCCCTGGGCCGCACGCCGACATCAAGGAGAGCTGAAATGGGTGTCTGGCATACCGTGCTGCAGGGTGGTGCGATCAGCATTGCCGTGGCGCTGTTGCTGCTCGCCATGTCGGTTGCGAGCTGGGTGGTCATTCTGTGGAAGGGCTGGCTGCTGCGCCGCGCGGTCAGCGATGTGCAACTCTCGGTCGCCGCCTTCTGGCAGGCGGACCACCTCGACGATGCGCAGCAGCGCCTGGTCCGCTTCGACGCGCAGCGCCTGTTGCTGCCCCTGGTGCAAGCCACGCGCGCGCTGGAGCAGTCGGCCCCGCACACCCTGGCCGCCGCAGGCGACCGTTCGCAACAACTCACCCGCGTGCTGCGCGATGCGCTGCACGCCGTGCTGCACCGCCTGCAGTTCGGCCAGACCCTGCTCGCCACCGTGGGCTCCACCGCGCCCTTCGTGGGCCTGCTGGGCACGGTCTGGGGCATTTACCACGCGCTCACCGCCATCGGCGCAGACGGCGCCGGTTTTCGCATCGAGCAGGTGTCGGGCCCGGTGGGCGAGGCGCTGGTCATGACCGCCGCCGGTCTGGCCGTCGCCATTCCGGCTGTGCTGGCCTACAACGTGCTGGGGCGCCAGATTGCGCGCATCGAGGCCGATCTGGAAGGGTTTGCGCGGGATCTGCGCGACCTGCTGGCGCACCAGGAGCCGGGGGCATGAGCTTCGGTCGCCTGGAGAAACCGGCGGGGCATCGGCCCATGAGCGACATCAACGTCACGCCGCTGGTGGACGTGATGCTGGTGCTGCTGGTCATTTTCATCGTGGCCACGCCGCTGATGGCCGGTCGCCTGGCGCTGGAGCTGCCAAAAGCCGACGCGTCCGCCGTGCTCTCCCCGACGCCGGAGGCGGTTTTCATCGCTCTGGATGCCGCCGGGCAGACTTTCTGGGGCGACCAAGTGGTGGACGTCACCACCCTGGACCAGCGCCTGCGCGAAACCGCCCAGCGCGACCCGACCACCGAAATCCAGCTGCGGGCCGATACTGCGGTGCCCTATGGCCGGGTGGTGCAACTGATCGGTCTGGCGCAAGCGGCAGGGCTGTCGCGCATCGGCTTTGTGGCCGAGCGGGCCGCCCCGGCACCCGCGCGCTGACGGCGCGGGCAGGCGGTGCCCAAGGCCTAAAATCCCAGTTGATGCGGCGCGGCGTCCGCGCCATCCCCGCGACCCGCCCGCACCCCGTCTCCCCTCTCACCGTCACCGGTTTCCCGGCCCCTGGTTCATGCAAGAAAAATACGCCCACAAGGATGTCGAGCGCGCCGCGCACGCCCACTGGAACGCCACCGACGCCTACCGCGTGACCGAGGTCGCGGGCAAGAAGAAGTTCTACGCCTGCTCCATGCTGCCCTACCCCAGCGGCAAGCTGCACATGGGCCACGTGCGCAACTACACCATCAACGACATGCTCACGCGCTACCTGCGCATGAACGGCCACAACGTGCTGATGCCGATGGGCTGGGATGCCTTTGGTTTGCCAGCGGAGAACGCGGCGCTGAAGAACGGTGTGCCACCGGCGAAATGGACCTACGAGAACATCGCCTACATGAAGCAGCAGATGCAGGCGATGGGGCTGGCCATCGACTGGAGCCGCGAAGTGGCGACCTGCGACCCGAGCTACTACAAGTGGAACCAGTGGCTGTTCCTGAAGATGCTGGAAAAAGGCATCGCCTACCGCAAGACCCAGATCGTCAACTGGGACCCGGTGGACCAGACCGTGCTGGCCAACGAGCAGGTGATCGACGGCAAGGGCTGGCGCACCGGTGCCACGGTGGAAAAACGCGAAATCCCGGGCTACTACCTGAACATCACGGCCTACGCCGACGAGCTGCTGGACCACGTGCAGCTGGGCAACCCCAAGGCCACGCTGAACGGCTGGCCCGACAAGGTGCGCCTGATGCAGGAGAACTGGATCGGCAAGAGCGAGGGCGTGCGCTTCGCCTTCCCGCACACCATCAAAGGGGTTGACGGCGCGCTGATCGGCGGAGGGCGCATGTACGTGTTCACCACGCGCGCCGACACCATCATGGGCGTGACCTTCTGCGCCGTGGCCGCCGAGCACCCGCTGGCCCACCACGCCGCATTGACCAAGCCCGCGCTGGCCGCCTTCATTGAGGAATGCAAGCACGGCGGCACCACCGAAGCCGAACTCGCCACGCAGGAGAAGAAGGGCATGGCCACCGGCCTGTTCGTCACGCACCCGCTGACCGGCGCGCAAATCGAAGTCTGGGTCGGCAACTACGTGCTCATGAGCTACGGCGACGGCGCCGTGATGGGTGTGCCGGCGCACGACGAGCGCGACTTTGCGTTTGCGTTGAAGTACGACCTGAAGATCCAGCAGGTGGTGGAAATTCCCGTTCGGGCTGAGCCTGTCGAAGCCCTCGCCGGCCAGCAGAGTGAGAGCCCTTCGACAGGCTCAGGGCGAACGGGTGCAGAAGGCTCAGCCCGAACGGAAGTGTTTTCGGTCGAGGCGTGGCAGGACTGGTACGCCGACAAGCAGCGTGGCGTGTGCGTCCACTCCGGCGTGCTCGACGGCCTGCCGTACAAGGCGGCGGTGGACAAGGTCGCCTCGCTGCTGGCCGCCCAAGGCCTGGGCGAAAAGAAAACCACCTTCCGCCTGCGCGACTGGGGCATCAGCCGCCAGCGCTACTGGGGCACGCCGATTCCCATCATCCATTGCGCCGAACACGGTGCGGTGCCGGTGCCGGAGCAAGACCTGCCGGTGGTGCTGCCGCAGGACTGCATCCCCGACGGCTCGGGCAACCCGCTGCACAAGCACGAAGGCTTCCACGCGGGCGTGGTGTGCCCCGTCTGCGGCCAACCCGCGCGGCGCGAGACCGACACCATGGACACCTTCGTGGATTCGTCCTGGTACTTCATGCGCTACTGCGATCCGACCAACTCTGAAAAGATGGTCGCGGAAGGTGCCGACTACTGGATGCCGATGGACCAGTACATCGGCGGCATCGAGCACGCCATCCTGCACCTGCTGTACGCGCGCTTCTGGACCAAGGTCATGCGCGATATCCGGGTGAAGGGTCCCGGAGATTCCGAGCCCCGTGGCCTGGTGAAAGTGGACGAGCCCTTCAGCAAGCTGCTGACGCAAGGCATGGTGCTCAACCACATCTACTCGCGCCGCACCGCCAAAGGCGGCAAGGACTATTTCTGGCCGCAGGACGTGGAGCACGTGCTGGACGAGGCGGGCAAGGTCACCGGCGCGAGGCTGATCAAGGCGGTGGGCGATTTGCCGGTGGGCACGGCGATCGACTACGAGGGCGTGGGCACCATGTCCAAGTCCAAGAACAACGGCGTCGATCCGCAGGACCTGATCGAGAAATACGGCGCCGACACCGCGCGCCTGTACACCATGTTCACC
>PNMN01000049.1 GCA_013823655.1 Comamonadaceae bacterium
CTGCCAGTTGTAGTAGATCTTCTTGTAGGGGCAGCCGCTCACGCACATGCGCCAGCCGCGGCACTTGTCCTGGTCGATCAGCACGATGCCGTCGTCCTCGCGCTTGTAGATCGAGCCCGAGGGGCAGGACGCCACACACGCCGGGTTCAGGCAGTGCTCGCACAGGCGCGGCAGGTACATCATGAAGGTGTTCTCGAACTGGCCGACCATGTCCTTCTGCACCTGGTCGAAGTTCGCGAGGTTGGCGTCCGCACTGCGCTTGCTGAACTCGCCGCCCAGGATTTCTTCCCAGTTCGGACCCCACTCGATCTTCTGCATGCGCTGGCCGGTGATCAGGCTGCGCGGGCGGGCGGTCGGCGCCGCCTTGGTCTCCTTGGCCGACTGCAGGTGGTCGTAGTCGAAGGTGAAGGGCTCGTAGTAGTCGTCGATCTGCGGCATGTTGGGGTTGCTGAAAATTTTCATCAGCAACGACCACTTGCCACCCTGCCTGGGGACGATGGAACCGTCGGCCTTGCGGGTCCAGCCACCGTTCCATTTGTCCTGGTTCTCCCACTCTTTCGGATAGCCGATGCCGGGCTTGGTCTCGACGTTGTTGAACCAGGCGTATTCGACGCCGGGGCGGCTGGTCCAGACGTTCTTGCAGGTGACCGAACAGGTGTGGCATCCGATGCACTTGTCCAGGTTCAGCACCATGGCGATTTGGGCACGTACTTTCATTTCAAATCTCTCTTTCTTTCAACCGTGGTTCCGGGGCGAAGTGCCTCTCTGCCAGGGCTCCCGTGGAACCGGCTTTGCCGGGCCACTGGGAGCGTCCCCCCTTCAGGGGGGAAGACGCGAAGCGGCGCAGGGGGGGTCATTTCTGTACCGTGTCGGTGCCTTCGCCGTCGAGCCAGTCGATCTTGCGCATCTTGCGCACGATGACGAACTCGTCGCGGTTGGTGCCGATGGTTCCGTAGTAGTTGAAGCCGTAGCTGAACTGCGCGTAGCCACCGATCATGTGGGTCGGTTTGGTCACGATGCGGGTCACCGAGTTGTGGATGCCGCCGCGCGTGCCGGTGATTTCGGCGCCGGGGGTGTTGATGATCTTTTCCTGTGCGTGGTACATCATCACCATGCCGTTGTTGACGCGCTGGCTCACCACCGCGCGCGCCGCGATGGCGCCGTTGGTGTTGAACAGTTCGACCCAGTCGTTGTCCTCGATGCCGGCGCTCCTGGCGTCGTCCTCGCTCAGCCAGATCACCGGACCACCCCGGTTCAGGGTGAGCATCATCAGGTTGTCGCTGTAGGTGCTGTGAATGCCCCACTTCTGGTGCGGCGTGATGAAGTTCAGCGAGATTTCCTTGTTGCCATTCGGGCGGCGGTCGATCATCTCGTCGACCGTCTTCAGGTCCACCGGCGGACGGTAGCTGGAGAGGCTTTCGCCGAAAGCGATCATCCAGGGGTGATCGAGGTAGAAGTGCTGGCGACCGGTGAGGGTGCGCCATGGGATCAGCTCGTGCACGTTGGTGTAGCCGGCGTTGTACGAGACCTTCTCGGACTCCAGCCCGGACCAGGTGGGCGAGGAAATGATCTTGCGCGGCTGGGCCTGGATGTCGCGGAAGCGGATCTTCTCGTCTTCGCGGTGCAGCGCCAGGTGGGCGTGTTCGCGGCCGGTGATCTTGGAGAGCGCCTCCCAGGCCTTGACGGCCACGTGACCATTGGTCTCGGGGGCGAGTTGCAGCACCACCTCACAGGCGTCGATGTCGGTCTCGATCCTGGCCATGCCTTTGGTGACGCCTTCTGTGTGCACCTGGCCGTTGAGTTCCTTGAGCTGGGCGACCTCGGTCTGCGTGTTCCAGGCGATGCCCTTGCCACCGTTGCCGATCTTGTCCATCAGCGGGCCCAGGGCGGTGAATCTGGCGTAGGTGTTGGGGTAGTCGCGTTCGACCACGCTGATCTGCGGCGCGGTCTTGCCCGGGATCAGGTCGCACTCGCCCTTCTTCCATTCCTTCACATCAAACGGCTGCGCCAGTTCGGCCGGGCTGTCGTGCATCAGCGGCGTGAGCACGAGTTCTTTTTCCACGCCCAGGTGGCCGACACAGACCTCGCTGTAGGCCTTGGCGAAACCCTTGTAGATCTCCCAGTCGCTCTTGCTCTGCCAGGCCGGGTCCACCGCGGTGGACAGCGGGTGGATGAAGGGATGCATGTCGCTGGTGTTGAGGTCGTTCTTCTCGTACCAGGTGGCGGTGGGCAGCACGATGTCGGAGTACAGGCAGGTGGTGCTCATGCGGAAGTCCAGCGTGACCAGCAGGTCCAGCTTGCCTTCGGGCGCCTTGTCGTGCCACGTCACTTCCGTCGGCTTGGCCTCGTCGGCGCCCAGGTCCTTGCCCTGCACGCCGTGCGTGGTGCCCAGCAGGTGCTTCAAGAAGTACTCGTGGCCTTTGCCGCTGGAGCCCAGCAGGTTGGAGCGCCACACAAACAGGTTGCGCGGCCAGTTGTTCGGGTGGTCCGGGTCTTCGCAGCTCATCTGCAGCGAACCATCTTTCAGCGCCTTGATGGCGTAGTCCTTGGCGTCCATGCCGACCGCCTGGGCGTCCTTGACCACCTGCATCGGGTTGGTCTTGAGCTGCGGCGCGCTGGGCAACCAGCCCATGCGCTCGGCGCGCACGTTGTAGTCGATCAGGCTGCCGCCGAATTTGGCTTTGTCGGCCAGCGGCGAGAGGATTTCTTCCACGCCCAGTTTCTCGTAGCGCCACTGGTCGGTGTGGGCGTAGAAGAAGCTGGTGCTGTTTTGCTGGCGCGGCGGGCGCACCCAGTCGAGTGCGAAGGCCAGCGCGGTCCAGCCGGTCTGCGGACGCAGTTTCTCCTGGCCCACGTAGTGCGCCCAGCCGCCGCCGCTCTGGCCAATGCAGCCGCACATCATCAGCATGTTGATGATGCCGCGGTAGTTCATGTCGCTGTGGTACCAGTGGTTCATGGCCGCGCCGATGATGACCATGGACTTGCCCCTGGTCTTGTCGGCGTTGTCGGCGAACTGGCGCGCCACGGCGATCACCTGGTCGCGCTTGACGCCGGTGATCTTTTCCTGCCAGGCGGGCGTGTAGGGCACGTCCTGGTCGTAGCTGGTGGCGGCGTTCTCGCCTTCGAGACCACGGGCCACGCCGTAGTTGGCCACCGTCAGGTCGAACACCGTGGCAACCAGCGCGTAGCGCTCTTCCCCGGCCTTGCCGAGCCTGATGCGGCGCACCGGCACCTGGCGCACCAGCACGTCGTCCACCGCGCTGGCCTGCTGGTTGGCATTGAAGTGGGGCGTGTCGATGCCGCCGAAGTACGGGAAAGCCACTGCACCCACCTGGTACTCGCTGCCCTCGCCTTCCATCAGGCTGAGCTTGAGCTTGACCTGTTCGCCGTCGCGCGCTTCCTTGTCTTCCAGATTCCACTTGCCAACGTCGGCGCGGCCCTCGGCGCCCCAGCGGAAGCCGATGGAGCCGTTGGGCAGCACGACCTTGTCGTCCTGGTCGATGGCGACCGTCTTCCACTCGGGGTTGTTGGCCTGGCCGAGCTTGCCGTTGAAGTCGCTGGCGCGCAGGTAGCGGCCAGGCACCACCACCTGGCGGCCGTCGGGCAGGGTGCGCTCTTCGAGCTGCACCAGGTTGGGCATGTCGGTGTAGCGGCGCACGTAGTCATCGAAGTACGCGCTGCGCTTGTCGAAGTAAAACTCTTTCAGGATCACGTGGCCCATGGCCATGGCGATCGCCGCGTCGGTGCCCTGCTTGGGGTGCATCCACAGGTCGCACAGCTTGCTGATCTCGGCGTAGTCGGGCGTGATCGCCACCGTCTTGGCGCCCTTGTAGCGCACTTCGGTGAAGAAGTGGGCGTCGGGCGTGCGGGTCTGGGGCACGTTGGAGCCCCAGGCGATGATGAAGGTGGAGTTGTACCAGTCGGCCGACTCGGGCACGTCGGTCTGCTCGCCCCAGATCTGCGGGCTGGCCGGCGGCAGGTCGCAATACCAGTCGTAGAAGCTCATGCAGACGCCGCCGATCAGCGACAGGTAGCGCGAGCCGGCGGCGTAGCTGACCATGGACATGGCCGGGATCGGCGAGAAGCCGATCACGCGGTCCGGGCCGTATTGCTTGGCGGTGTAGACGTTGGCGCTGGCGATGAGCTGGTTGACCTCGTCCCAGGTGCTGCGCACCATGCCGCCCAGGCCGCGCTGCTGCTGCCACTCCAGGCGGGCCGAGGGGTTTTCAACGATGCTGGCCCAGGCATCCACCGGGCTCTTGGCCACGGCCAGCGCGGCGCGCCAGTGCTTGAGCAGGCGCGCGCGGATCAGGGGGTATTTCACCCGGTTGGCGGAATACAGGTACCAGGAATACGAGGCACCGCGGGCGCAACCGCGCGGCTCGTGGTTGGGCAGGTCGGCGCGGGTGCGCGGGTAGTCGGTCTGCTGGGTTTCCCAGGTGACGATGCCGCCCTTGACGTAGATCTTCCACGAGCAACTGCCCGTGCAGTTCACGCCGTGGGTGGAGCGCACGATCTTGTCGTGCGCCCAGCGGTCGCGGTAGGCGTCTTCCCAGGTGCGGTCTTCGGCGGTGGTGCGCCCGTGTGTGCCCGAGAAGTTTTCTTGGGGCGCCGAGAAATGGCTCAGTCGGTCGAGGAAGTGGCTCATCGTGGGGTCTCCGAAAAAAATGGGGCCTCAGCTGCCCTTACAAGCGGTGCGTGCGAGGGGTTCCAGGCCAGGGACACCGCCGGGCTGGCTTTGCCAGACGGCTGGTGTCGCCCCCCTTGGGGGGTGGCGCCGAAGGCGACGCGGGGGGTGTTCATGGATTTTTGATTTCCGCGCCCTTGCGCAGGTAGAACCACCAGTTCAGAACCAGGCACAGGGCGTAGAAGACAGCGAAGCCGTACATGGCGTATTGCGGTGTGCCGGCACGGATCTGGGCACCCATCACGACCGGTGCCACGAAGGCGCCATAGGCACCGATGGCCGAGGTCCAGCCCAGCACCGGGCCGGCCTGCTCGCGGTTGAACACGACGCCGATGGTGCGGAAGGTCGATGCGTTGCCAATGCCGGCGGCGGCAAAGATGGCGATGAACAAGGCCATGAACGGCACGAAGTACTGTTCCGGCGAGGGCGACTGGTAGGCCAGCAGCATCACGTAGCCCACGGCGGCCGAACACACGGCCATCACCACCGAGATGATTTGCGTCAGCACCGCGCCGCCGGTGCGGTCGGCCAGCCAGCCGCCGACGGGGCGAATGAAGGCGCCGACGAAGGGACCGATCCAGGCCCAGGTCAGCGCACTGGGCGCATTGGCGTAGGCCACGCGCTTGATCACGCCTTCAACTTCCACCGAGGTGAAGCCGAAGATGACGGTGATGGACAGGGGCAGCGCGGCAGAGAAGCCGATGAAGGAGCCGAAGGTGACGATGTACAGCGCCGTCATCGACCAGGTGTGCTTGTTCTGGAAGATCGCGAACTGCTTGGTCAGGTTCGGCTTCATGTCGCCAAAGGCCACCAGTTTCATGGCCAGCAAGGTGGCCACGACGATCAGCGGAATGGCGATCCACATGTTCAGCAGACCCAGGCCGGTGGGGGCGGGCAGGTACAGGTACAGACCGCCGACCGTGACCAGCAGGCCGATCGTGTACAGCAGCAAAATCTTGAAGAATGCCGCGAAGGTGGAGCCCAGGTTGGGGGTGACCGGGATCAGGTTTTTCAGGCCGATCCAGCACAACAGGGCCATGGGTGCAACGATCAGCGCCCAGACCCAGCCAGCGTTCTGGATGTAGGTCGGCGTGCCGGCCGGGATCTTGCCGATCAGGGTGCCCGAGGGCTTGAGCAGCGTCATCGGGTCACCACCCATGGCGCCGAAGATCGAGGTCGTCATGACCAGCGGGATCAGCAACTGCATCACCGTGACACCGGCGTTGGCCAGCCCGGCGTTGATGCCCAGTGCCAGCCCTTGCTTGGCCTTGGGGAACCAGGTGCTGATGTTGGACATGGAGGCCGCGAAGTTGCCGCCACCAATGCCCGAGAGCAGTGCCAGCAGCTGGAACACCCACAGCGGCGTGTTCTTGTCCAGCAGTGCAAAGCCGGTCCCGATGGCCGGGATCAGCAGCAGCGCGGTGGTCAGGAAGACCGTGTTGCGACCACCCGACAGGCGGATGAAGAACGAGGCCGGGATGCGCAGCGTGGCGCCCGACAGACCCGCGATGGCGGTGATGGTGAACAGCTCGGCCTGGGCAAACGGGAAGCCCAGGTTGAGCATCTGCACGGTGATGATGCCCCACATCATCCAGACCGAGAACGCCGGCAGCAGGCTGGGCCAGCTGATCCACAGTTGACGGTTGGCAATCTTCTTGCCCGTGCTCTCCCAGAAGACCGGGTCTTCCGGGCGCCAGTCGGTGATGTTCGCTGCGTCGGCGCCGACAGCGGCGCTCGATGCAGGCCGGGGGTTGGTTTTGGTGTTCATGGTGGTGTGTCCCGACCGCAGGGGTCAGTTCTTGAGGGAAAGAGAAGAGGCTTGCTCGCCCATGAGGGGGGTCTGGCGCACTTCGGTCCAGTACATCCAGATCAGCGAGATCCAGACCACGCCGTACAGCAGCATGAAGGCCGAAGAACGGATGCCCGTGAGGTCAACCAGGATGCCGAACATGATGGGCAGCAAAAAGCCGGCCAGGCCGCCGACCAGCCCGACGATGCCGGAGATGACACCGATGTTCTTCGGGTATTCGTCCGAGATGTACTTGAACACCGAGGCCTTGCCGAAGGCCGATGCAATGCCGACGACAAACAGCAGGATCGTGAAAGTCCAGGCGTTGAGGCCGAGTTCAAAGGTCTGCGGACCAGTGACGCTCTGCACCGTGAATTCGGTTTGTGGATAGGACAGGATGAAGAAGCAAATCCACATCACCCACATGACCCACCAGGTGACCTTGTGGGCGCCGTACTTGTCCGACAGCCAGCCGCCCAGCGCCCGCAGCACGCCGCCGGGCAACGAAAAGGCCGCCGCCAGCAAGGCCGCCAGGCGCAGGTCAAAACCGTATTCGGCAACGTAGTACTGCGTCATCCACAGCGCCAGCGCGACGTAGCCGCCGAACACGATGGAGTAGTACTGGCAGTACTTCCAGACCCGCGGGTCTTTGAGCGCCTGCAACTGCTCGCGCCAGGTGACGCTGGGGGCCACCGTGTGCTCGGGGTCGCTGTAGGTGAGGAACCAGAACGCCAGCGCCGTCACCAGCATGATGACGGCGTAGACCTGCGGCACCATGGCCCAGCCAAAGGCCACCACCAGCGCCGGAGCGACGAACTTGGTGACCGCAGCACCCGCGTTGCCGGCACCGAAGATGCCCATCGCGAAGCCCTGCTGATGGCGCGGAAACCAGCGTGCCACGTAGGAAATGCCGACCGCGAACGAGCCACCGGCCAGGCCCACGAACAGCCCGATCACCAGGAAATGCCAGAACGCCGTGGCGTAGGCCATCAGGTAGATCGGGATCACCGTGGACAGCATCAGCAGGAAGAACACGATGCGCCCGCCGAAGCGGTCGGTCCACATGCCGATGGGCAGGCGCACCAGCGAGCCCGTGAGCACCGGGGTGGCCACCAGCAGACCGAATTGGGTCGCGTTGAGGTCGAGCATCTTCCTGATCGGCACGCCGATGACGCCAAACATCATCCAGACCATGAAACACACCGTGAAGGCCAGCGTGCTGGCGATCAGCACCGACCAGGCTTGTCGTTTGTTGCGAAGTTCAGAGGCCATGTATGTTCTCCAGGGACATGGCACAACTGTCGGGGTTCGCTGGCGTGCTGAACATCCGTCGGCGGAACGCTCGCCGAGATCAGAAGAACGATGCCGACCGCCAGGCGCATCGTCCAGAAGAACTAGCCCGGCATCTGTCTGACCCGGACTTGATGCAGGTCAATGCGCCGTCAGGCCCCGACTGGTGGCGTACACGGCGGCCTGCACGCGCGAACTCAGGCCCAGCTTGCGCAGGATGTGCTGCACGTGGATCTTGACCGTGGTCTCGGCAATGTCGAGCTCGCGTGCGATCAGCTTGTTGCTGTCGCCGCGCGCGATCAGCAGCAGGATTTCGCGCTCGCGCGGCGACAGCAGGTCGGGCGCCGAAGAGCCATTCGGCCGGGGTGGCTCCAGCGGCGTTGGCGCGGTCTCGGTGGCGGGCACCAGGGGCCGGGTGCGGAACGCCGACACCAGCTTGGTCAACATCTCCGGGCTGATCACCGATTCGCCATCCATCACCTTGACGATGGTCTGGGCCAGCTGGTCGGATTCGACCGTCTTGAGCAGGTAGCCGTCGGCCCCGGCCTGCAGGGCCGCGGCGAGGTCGTCGGCGTTTTCGCTCACCGTGAGCATCAGGATGCGGGCCTTCGGCGCCGCGTCCTTCAGCGCCGGAATGCCTTCCACGCCGCGCACGCCGGGCAGGTGGTTGTCGAGCAGGATCACATCGGGTTGCCGCTGCGTCAGGCAGCGCAGCGCCTCCCCGAGGTCGCCCGCTTCACAGCCGACGTCAAAGCGTTCGTCCTGTGCCAGCAGCGCCTTGAGACCGCGGCGAAACAGCGTGTGATCGTCCACCAGCAGCAGCTGGATGCGGGGCGGGGCGGCAGGTGTCATGGGGCGGGCAGGGTTTCGGCCAGGTCGTTCAGGTTCAGACCCATCGTGCCCACGCCGCTGCCGGTCACTGGGTAGGGGGGCAGGGTCAGGGTCACGCTGGTGCCCTGGCCGGGGCTGGACACCAGCTCGACGCTGGCGCCGATGCGTTCGGCGCGCTCGCGCATGATTTTCATGCCGACGTGCGTTTCACTGCGCTGCTGGCGGGTGTCAAAGCCGACGCCATTGTCGCGCACGGTAAAACGCCAGCGCGCGCCCTTGCGCACATCCAGGCTGACATGGCTGGCACCGGCGTGCTTGCGCACGTTGGACAAGGCCTCCTGCAGCACGTGCAGCACCTGCACCTGCACGTCGGGCGGCAGCGGCAGGCCGTCGCCGTCGAGCTGCAGCCGCGTGGGCAGGCCGGTCTGGTGCTGGAACTTCTGCAGCGTTTCCTGCAGCGCGGCGGCGATGTCGTCGGTGTTGGTGCGGGTGCGAAAGTGCACCAGCAGTTCGCGCACGTCGTTGATGCTCTCCTTCAGCCCGGCGTCCAGCTCGTCCAGCGTGGACAACACCTGGTCCGGCTGCTGCCGGTGCACCGCGCTGCGCAGCAGACCGGCCTGAATCTTCAGGAAGGCCAGCGACTGGGCAATGGAGTCGTGCAGCTCGCGCGCCAGCAACGCCCGCTCTTCGCCCACCGCCGCCTCGCGCTCCAGCGCGGCCGCGCGCAGGCCTTCAAGCGCGCTGGCCAGGTGGCTGGCCAGCGCGTCCAGCAGCTCGGCTTCGTCGGCGCTGAGATGCACCTCGCTGCGAAAGAACAGGTCGATCTCGCCGATCAGGCGCTGCTGCAGCCGCACCGGCACGCTCACCAGGTTCTGGTAGCCCGCACGCGCGCAGTGGCGCATCGGCGCGGCCTCGTGGCTGTGGATCGGAATCACGCGGGTGCGCGCATCGGGTTGCAGGCTGCCGCAGGCGCAGGCGCCAGCGATCAGGCTGCGCTCTTCGGCCCGCATCTCCTGCGGAAAGCAGTCGGAGGCCAGCATCAGGTAGCGCTGGTTGGCTTCGTCGGACCAGCGCACCGCCACCGCGTCGGCCTTCATGACGGCACGCACGCGCTGCGAGAAACCCTTGGACAGTTCTTCGATGGTGCTGGCCTTGGCCAGGAAGTCGCTCACCTCGTACAGCGCTTCCAGGCGCGCGCGTTGCGCTTCGATGCGCTGGGTCTTGGCCTGCACCTTGGTTTCAAGCCCTTCGTACAGCGACTGCAGCGTGGCGGCCATGCGGTTGAAGCCGGCCGCCACCTGACCAAACTCGTCCTGCGTGTCCACATCGATGCGGGCGCCGAACTGCCCGCCCTCGAGCTGCCTCAGACCACGGCGCAGGTGCGCCAGCGGGTTGATCACATACAGGTAGCCGGTGTAGAGCATGACCACCGCGCCGCCGATGGCCAGCGCCATCATCACCAACTGGAACAGATTCATCAGCACGATGAAGCCCGAGAGCTGGCGCTCGATCGACAGCACCAGGCGGTCGACCGCCTGCACGAATTCTTCTGCCGATTGCAGCAGCAGTGGATCGTCGGGAACCAGCGGCGCGCTCCACAGGGCGCGCTGGCTTTGCCACAGGCGTTCCACCGTGGCGAATTCGCGCCGCACCTCATCGTCCCAGGGCACAAACAGCGGTCGCGCGACATCACCTTCGCGCAGCAGGGCCAGGCTGGCGTCGAAGCGCTGCACCAGCGCCTGCACCTCGGCCGGCGGGCGCTGGGCCTGCACGGCACTGGTCAGCCGCCAGGTCTGCATGCGCATGCGACCGGCCTCGTTGACGGCCGCAGCCCCGCCTTCGAGCTGCCAGGTCAGCCACAGGGTCAGGCTGATCGATGTCAGCGCCAGCACCAGCAGTGCGGCGCCGATGCGGCTGAGCTTGCTGGACAGTGAAACGGTGGAGGACATGGGCGATAAGGTTAGCGGGTTCACGGCAAACAGTGGCACCCCCCGGGGACGCCACCGCAGCCTCTCAGCCCGTCACGGGCACGGGCACGGGCACGGGCACGGGCACGGGCACGGGCATCAGAGTGCTGCGGATTGAAGATTCACATAAAATGCACATTATCTTTGCCTGCCGCCGGGTGATCTCGCCACGACGCAGCGACCATCCGCATTGTCTGCACTTCTTGCGACCGCGTCCAACCTGCGCTGCGCAGCACGGTCCGCACCAGGAACCCTTGTCCCATGCCCAAGCCTTCCGATCCGGTTGCACAGCCGGTGTTTTTTCCCCTGCTGGACCAACAGCAGAAAATCTACCCGCGCTCGGTGAGCGGGCGCTTTGCGCGCTGGCGCTGGGTGATGGTCTGGCTGACCCAGGCCGTGTTCTACGGCCTGCCCTGGTTGCGCTGGAACGGGCGCCAGGCGGTGCTGTTCAACCTGGAGGAGCGGCACTTCTACGTGTTCGGCCTGGTGTTGCAGCCGCAGGACTTCATCTACCTCGCTGCGCTGCTGGTGCTGTCGGCGCTGGCGCTTTTTTTCTTCACCGCCATGGCCGGTCGCGTGTGGTGCGGCTACGCCTGCCCGCAGACCGTCTACACCGAGATTTTCCTCTGGGTCGAGCGCCGCATCGAGGGCGACCGCAGCGCGCGCATGCGGCTGGACGCGCAGCCCTGGGGGCCGCAGAAGCTGCTGCGCAAGG
This sequence comes from Comamonadaceae bacterium, assembly GCA_013823655.1. Classification (GTDB taxonomy): domain Bacteria; phylum Pseudomonadota; class Gammaproteobacteria; order Burkholderiales; family Burkholderiaceae_C; genus Hydrogenophaga. Next base: position 11,280 of record PNMN01000049.1, read on the forward strand.
CCGGCAAGCAGGCGGCCTGGATCGCCATCGCGCTGTTCACCGGTTTCAGCTTCGTCGGCTATTTCATCCCCATCCACAGCCTGGCCGGGCAGAGCCTGGCGCTGACACTCACGCCCTGGGCCACGTTCTGGGTCTTCTTCTACGGCTTTGCCACCTACGGCAACGCCGGTTTCATGCGCGAGCAGGTGTGCAAATTCATGTGCCCCTACGCGCGTTTCCAGAGCGCGCTGATCGACATGGACTCGATGGTCATCGCCTACGACACGCAGCGCGGCGAGCAGCGCGGGGCGCGCTCGCGCAAGGCCGACCCGAAGACACTGGGCCTGGGCGACTGCATCGACTGCACGCTGTGCGTGCAGGTCTGTCCGACCGGCATCGACATCCGCAACGGGCTGCAGAACGAGTGCATCGCCTGCGCGGCCTGCATCGACGTCTGCGACGAGGTGATGGACAAGATGGGCTACGCACCCGGCCTGATCCGCTACTCGTCGGGCAACGGCATTGCGCAGGGCTGGTCGGCGGCGCGCATGCTGCGGCGGGTCTGGCGACCCCGGGTGCTGGTCTACGCCGTCCTGCTGCTGGTGCTGGGCAGCGCTTTCGTCTGGAGCCTGGGCCACCGCAGCGACTACGGCGTGGCCGTCAGCCGCGACCGTGGGGCGCTGGCGCGCCAGACCGGCAACGGCGACATCGAAAACACCTACCGCCTGCAGATCACCAACAGCCTGGAGCGGCCGCGGGGCTACGCCCTGCGGGTGTTGGGCCCTGAAGGCTTGCACCTGGACACGCTCACCGGGTTGCCGGTGGACGCCAACAGCACCGCCAGCATGCCGGTGCGCCTGGTGCTGCCCCTGGCACATGCGCAGCCGCACAGCGGCCAGACGCTGCCGGTGGTGCTGGAAGTGCGGCCGGTGGACGGTTCTGCGGCACCAGCGCTCACGGTGCGCACGACCTTTGTCGTGCCCCGTCACTGAGCCGCCTGAAGATTTTCCAGAACGCCGCGTCCTGCGTGGTGGCGAAGTTGATGCGCATCAGCGTGCTGGGCGCGCGCGCGGCGTGGAACAGCGAGCCCGGCGCGATCAGGTAACCCTCGTCGAGCATGCGCTGCGCCAGGGCTTCGGTGTCCACGCCGGTGTCCACCCAGCCAAACAGGCCAGAGGGTTCGGTCACGAAGCGGCAACCCGCCGCCTGCGCCAGCTTCACGCTGCGGGCACGGGTCGTGTCCAGCCGGCTGCGGATGCGCTCGGCATGCCGCCGCAGCTGGCCGCTTTCAATGCAGTGCGCCAGCGCGCGCTCCAGCAGGCTGGGCGTGGTCAGCGTGGCCAGCAGCTTGGTGTCCAGCAGGCGCTCGATCAGATCGGGCGGAGCCACCAGAAAACCGACGCGCCAGTTCGGCACCAGGATCTTGGCGAAGCCGCTGACGTAGATGGTCCGCTGCAGACCGTCGAGCACGCTCATGCGGGTGGCGTGTTCGGGTGCGATGTGGCTGTAGGTGTCGTCCTCGACGATGTGAAAGTCGTGCTGCTGCGCCAGTTGCAGCACGCGGTGCGCGCTGGCGGGCGACAGGCACTGGCCTGTCGGGTTGTGCAACACGCTCACGCTCACGAACAGTTTGGGCGCGTGAGCCTGGCAGTAACGCGCCATCACCGCCAGGTCGGGCCCGGCCGGGCCGCGCGGGACCGGCAGGATGCGCATGCCCAGTGCGTCCAGGCGCGCAAACTCCACCGCCCAGCCCGGCTCTTCGACCATCACCGCATCACCCGCCTTGAGCAGGGTGCGGCTGACGATGTCCAGCGCGTGGGTGGCGCCCACGGTGGTGATGATCTGGCCCGGCCCGGCGTGCAGGCCCAGGCTTTGCAGCCGCGTGGCCAGCACGCGGCGCAGCTGGCCATCGCCCTGCGGTTCACCGTAGCGCAGCGAGACCTCGGCCAGCGCGGCATGGCCGCTGACCTTGCGCACCGCCGCCGACATGAACGTGGTTTCCAGCCACTCGGGGGGCAGCACCCCGGCGCCGGGCTGCGGTCGTGAACCGGTCGGATGGAACATGCCGCGGATCAGGGTGGCGGCGGAGATCGGTGCGGCCATGCGCACCGGTTCGGGTGAGGCCACCGCCTCCAGTGAAGCTGCGCGCAACGGCGCGCGCTCGCGCACGAAAAAACCCCGGTTGCGCTGCGCCTGCACCAGGCCCTGCGCCAGCAACAGGTCGTAGGCCGCCACCACGGTGGACGGGCTCAGCCCCTGCTGGGCCGCGCAATGGCGCACGCTGGGCAGGCGGGCGCCGGGCGCCAGCAGGTGGTCGCGGATGCGGGCGGCAAAACGTTCGGCGAGTTGCCCGGCCAGGGTCTGCGCCGCCATGCGGCTGCGGGCGGGCGCGCCGGCGAACGGGTCGGTGGGAACGGCGTCGGGTGTGTTGAGCATGGCGGTGTGTGGTCGAAACAGACCATACAGTGGTTGAACTGACTGGCCAAACTGTATGGCCGGTGTATGGCTTGAAAAGGATAAAGTGTCTGGCATGAGACGGCAAGCCCTTCACCTCCCCCTTCACCTGCGACAGCGCCACGTCAGCGCGGAACCACGGCGCCGGTGCGCGAAGGGCCGGGCATGACCGCCAGCGAGTTCAGCGCACTGCTCATTCTGGCCACCGCCACCAGCTTCACGCCCGGCCCCAACACCACGCTGTCCAGCGCGCTGGCGGCCAATTTCGGCCTGCGCCGCGCGCTGCGCTTCATCCTGGCGGTGCCCGTGGGCTGGGGCCTGCTGTTCACGCTGTGCGCGACCGGCGTCGGTTCGCTGGTGGTGGCCCTGCCCCCGTTGCGCTGGGCGATTTTGCTCGGCGGCACCGGCTACCTGCTGTGGCTGGCACGGCGGCTGTGGGGCCGCAGCGCCCTGGCGGCCAATTTGCAGGTGAACACGTCCCGGCTCAACGTGGGCTTCTGGCAGGGCGTGGGCCTGCAGTTTCTCAACATCAAGGCCTGGATGCTGGCGCTGTCCATCGTCGCGGGCTGGATCGCCGGGCAGGCGGATGCGCAGCAGCGTTTCATGCTGGTGCTGCCGGTGCTGCTGGCCTTTGCCTTCTTCAGCAATTTCAGTTACGCGCTGGTGGGCTCGCTGCTGCGGCACTGGCTGGCCGGGCCGGTGGTGAACGGGCAGCCGAGCGGCGCGCGCCTGCGGGTGTTCAACCGGCTGATGGCGCTGGCGCTGGTGCTCACGGCGGCCTGGATGCTGTGGAGTGGTGCCGGCCTGAAGGGAGCGATCGCATGACGACCGATGCGACACCCGCCCGTGCGCGCAGTGAGCGCCGCCGGGCCGTTCCCAAGGCGCTCAGCCCCGCAGTGCGCAGCACGGAGGGCAGTCCAATGAGCGACGCCACGCTGGGCCTGTGGCTGGGCCTGGTGGGTGTCACGGTGTTCGCGCTGACCCTGCCCATGACACGGCTGGCCACCGGCACGGTGGACGCGCCCCAGCTCTCGCCCTGGTTCGTCACCTGGGCGCGCGCGGCGCTGGCCGGTGGCCTGTCGGCGCTGTTTCTGCTGGCCACCCGCTCGCGCCTGCCGACACCGGCCGAGCGCGGGCCGCTGTTGCTGTCGCTGGCGGGCAATGCCATCGGTTACCCGCTGCTGCTGGGCTGGGCGCTGCGGCATGTGTCGTCGGGCCATGCGGCGGTCATCACCGCGCTGCTGCCGCTGGCCACCGCCGCCGTGGCGGCCTGGCTGCTGCACCAGCGCGCGCGCCTGGGTTTCTGGCTGTTTGCCGCGCTGGGCAGTGCGCTGGTGGTGGTCTACAGCCTGCTGCGCGCCTGGCAAGCTGGTGCGTTGGGCGGGGCCCTGGGCGGCGGGGTCGGCGGCCACGGCTTCGGCCTCGTGTGGGCCGACGCGCTGCTGGTGGGCGCCGTCATGGCCGCGGCGCTGGGCTATGTGGGCGGCGCCAAGGTCACGCCCACGCTGGGGGCCGAGCGGGTGATCAGCTGGGTCTGCGTGATCGCGCTGCCGCTCACCGTGCCCGGCGCGCTGCTGACCTGGCCGGACCAGCCGATCAACCTGTCGGCCTGGCTGGCGCTGGCCTACGTGGGCGTGTTTTCCATGTGGGCCGGGTTTTTTGCCTGGTTCCGCGGGCTGGCCCTGGGCGGCGCGCTGCGCGTGAGCCAGCTGCAGCTGCTGCAACCCTTCATCAGCATCCTGGCCGCCGTGCCGCTGCTGGGCGAGTCGCTGGACGCCCTGACGCTGGGTTTTGCGCTGGCCGT
>PNMN01000050.1 GCA_013823655.1 Comamonadaceae bacterium
TCCATCGTGTACACTGCGGCACCCCGGCGGGTTGACAAGCTTTGATTTCTTTGAAATTGAATGCAATTGAATCAATTTAGCCGACATTCGTTGGAGAAATCATGGATTTGAGAAAACTGAAGACGCTGATCGACCTGGTGTCCGAGTCGAACGTTTCCGAGCTGGAAATCACCGAGGCCGAAGGCAAGGTCCGCATCGTCAAGAGCCCGCCTGTCGGCATGGCCGCTCCGGTCACCTACGCCATGGCGCCGACGGCCGCTCCGGTGGCCGCACCGATCGCTGCGCCGGTGGCGGCGCAAGCCGTGGCGGCGACCCCGGTCGAGCCTCCCGGTCACAGCGTCAAATCGCCCATGGTCGGCACCTTCTACCGCGCGTCCAGCCCCGGAGCCAAGGCCTTTGTGGAGATTGGCGACACCATCAAGGAAGGCGAGACCATCTGCATCGTCGAGGCGATGAAGATCCTCAACGAGATCGAGGCCGACAAGACCGGCACCGTGACCGCCATCCTGGTGCAGAACGGTCAGGCGGTCGAGTACGGCCAGCCCCTGTTCACCATCGAATAAGGCTTCGTGCCCATGTTCAAGAAAATCCTGATCGCCAACCGCGGTGAGATCGCCCTGCGGGTGCAGCGCGCCTGCCGCGAGATGGGTATCAAGGCGGTGATGGTGTATTCCGAAGCCGACCGCGACGCCAAGTACATCCGCCTGGCCGACGAGGCGGTCTGCATCGGCCCCGCACCTTCGGGCCAGAGCTACCTCAGCATGCCGGCCATCATCTCGGCGGCCGAGGTGACCGATTCCGAAGCCATCCACCCCGGCTACGGCTTCCTGTCCGAGAATGCCGATTTCGCCGAGCGGGTGGAACGCAGCGGCTTCACCTTCATCGGTCCCACGCCCGAATCGATCCGCCTGATGGGCGACAAGGTGTCGGCCAAGCAGGCCATGATCCGCGCCGGCGTGCCCTGCGTGCCGGGTTCCGAGGGTGCCTTGCCCGCCGACCCGGTGGTGATCAAGCGCACCGCCAAGGCCATTGGCTACCCGGTCATCATCAAGGCCGCCGGCGGTGGTGGTGGGCGCGGCATGCGCGTGGTGCACACCGAGGCGGCCCTGCTGCACGCGGTGCAGACCACCAAGGCCGAAGCGGGTGCGGCCTTCGGCAACCCCGAGGTCTACATGGAGAAGTTTCTCCAGAACCCGCGCCACATCGAAATCCAGATCATGGCCGACACACACCGCAACGCGGTGTACCTGGGCGAGCGCGACTGCTCCATGCAGCGGCGCCACCAGAAGGTGATCGAGGAAGCGCCGGCGCCGGGTATTGCGCGCCGCCTGATCGAGAAGATCGGCGAGCGCTGTGCGGCGGCCTGCAAGAAGATCGGCTACCGCGGGGCGGGCACTTTCGAATTCCTGTTCGAGAACGGCGAGTTCTACTTCATCGAGATGAACACCCGCGTGCAGGTGGAGCACCCGGTGACCGAGTGGATCACCGGCGTGGACATCGTGCGCACCCAGATCGCGGTGGCGGCGGGGGAAAAGCTGCCGTTCACGCAGCGCCAGGTGCAGTTGCGCGGCCACGCCATCGAGTGCCGCATCAACGCCGAAGACGCCTACAAGTTCACGCCGTCGCCCGGTCGCATCACCACCTGGCACATGCCCGGTGGGCCGGGCGTGCGCGTGGACTCGCATGCCTACACCAACTACTTCGTGCCGCCCAACTACGACAGCATGATCGGCAAGCTGATCGTGCACGGCGACACGCGCGAGCAGGCCCTGGCCCGCATGCGCACCGCGCTGGCCGAGGCGGTGGTGGAAGGCATCAAGACCAACATCCCGCTGCACCGCGAGCTGATGGTGGACGCCAGCTTCGTGGCCGGTGGCACCAACATCCACTACCTGGAAGAGTGGTTGTCGCACCGTGAAAGGTAAGCCTCTCCCCCGAAGCGCCTTTGGCGCCTCCCCCCGCAGGGGGCAACACCAGCGGCCCGTCCTGAGCTTGTCGAAGGGCGGTTCCGCGGTGTTCTCGGTGGTGCTTCTCCTCCGGCGTCATTCACTGATTGTCTGAAGCCTTTCCCATGTCCTCCCTGTTTGAACTGGTCCTGCTGGTCCCCGAGGCCGGTGTCGAGCCGACCAGCGAAGCGCTGGACGCGCTCGATGCGCTGAGCGTTTCGGTGGAGGACGCGGACGCCCTCACGCCTGCGGAGCAGGCGCTGTTTGGCGAGCCCGGCATGCCGCCACCCAAAGAGGGCTGGAACCGTTCGCGGGTGGTGGCCTTGTTCCAGGCCGAAGCGGGTGCCCGCGAAGCCGCAGCGTTGCTGCCACCGCAAGACTTTTTTGCAGGCGCCCAGGTGCTGGGTGTGCAGGCGGTGGCCGAGCAGGACTGGGTGCGTTTGACGCAGTCGCAGTTCGATCCGGTGGAGATCACGCCGACCTTCTGGATCGTGCCGAGCTGGCACGAACCCCCGGCTGCTGCGCAGCAGGTGCTGCGTCTTGACCCGGGCCTGGCCTTCGGCACCGGCACCCACCCCACCACCCGCATGTGCCTGCGCTGGACGGCGCGCCACGGTGCGCAGGGCCAGCGCGTGCTCGACTACGGTTGTGGTTCGGGCATCCTGGCCATGGGCGCGGCCAAGTTCGGCGCGCGCGAGATCGTGGCGGTCGATATCGACCCGGCCGCGGTGGAGTCCACCCGCCTCAATGCGCAGACCAACCACGTGGTGCTGCAGGTCGGCCTGCCGGATGTCGCCAGTGGCACATTCGATCTGGTGCTGGCCAACATCCTGGCCACACCGCTGAAGGTGCTGGCACCCCTGCTGTGCGCGCATGTGGCGGCGGGCGGGCAACTGGTGCTGGCGGGCATCCTGGCGCGCCAGGCCGACGAATTGCGTGCAGCCTATGCGCCCTGGCTGGCGCTGGCCGTGAGCGATGAAGAAGACGGCTGGATCCTGATGACCGCCGTGAAGGCTTGAGCCGTTCGTGCAGCCCTTTGGGGCGGCGGTGCGGCGCGGGCCGCCTGCAATAATTCGCGCATGAGTTACACCACCCGCTGCCCGGCCTGCGGAACGATGTTCAAGGTCGTTCCCGACCAACTCAAGATTTCCGATGGCTGGGTGCGCTGTGGCCACTGCGCCGATGTGTTCGACGCCACGCTGTACCTGCAGGAGTGGGTGCCGCCGCCGGTGGTGAACCGGGCCGCAGACCCTGTTCCGGAAGCGCCGACGCCCACATGCGCGTCTCCCGAGGCCGATGTGCCTGCAGAGGGTGGGGCGACCGGGCCAACCGCAGCGCCCGGGTCTGTGCTGCACGCAGTGCCGGGCGCTGCGCCCAGCGTCGCAGCCGATCAAAACGCTGAATGGCTCGCCGACACCGGTGCCGCACCCCGGGCCGACCTCGTGCCTGATCTCGTGCCTGATCTCGTGCCTGATCTCGCGCCACCCGCAGCGAGCGATGCCGCGGTGCCGCAGACCGGGTCTTTGCCACCAGAGGGCGCCAGAGCGCCCGCTGCGCAGGACGCATCCGATTTTCAGGCCGATCTGGAACGTTTTGCCCGAACTGCGGACCGCTCCGTACCCGATGCGGTGGTGGCGGCGGAACCCGGGCCGACGGCGGAATCCGCCCCGCCAGCGCAATCCAAGCCCGACCGGCTGCCCGACGAGCCGGTGGCTGTGAACGCTCCGGATGAGCCCGGGTTCGTGCGCCAGGCCCGGCGCCAGGCTTTCTGGCGCTCACCGGCGGTGCGGGCCGTGTTGTCGGTGCTGGCTTTGGTGCTGGTCGGCCTGATGGCGGCTCAATGGGCCGTGCACGAGAGGGACCAGCTGGCCGCCCGCCACCCCCAACTGGTGCCGCTGCTGACGCAGATGTGCGCACCGCTGGGCTGCGAGATCGGTCCCGTGCGCCGCATCGACGCCGTGGTCATCGACAGTTCCACCCTGGCGCGTCGGCTGGGCAACTTCTACGCGTTCGATGTGGTGCTCAAGAACAACGCCGACACGGCCGTGGCCACGCCCGCGCTGGAGCTGAGCCTGACCGACACCCGCGACCAGGTCATCGCCCGCCGCGTGTTCCTGCCGAACGAGCTGCCGGGCACCCCACCACAACTGCCGGCACAGGGGACGGTGCCGGTGAGCCTGCGCCTGGCCATCAGCGACACCGGCTCGCTCGGCATGGCCGGCTACCGGGCGCTGCTGTTTTACCCCTGAGCGGCAGGTGCCCGGGTGATCAGGGCAAGGTTTGTCCGCTGGCGGTGATCACCTGCTGGTGCGAATAGTCGCTGCGGGCCGGGCGCTTGACTTGCTGGCGGCTGGTCAGGTAGTCGGCAAAACTTTGCGTGTAGAGCAGGTAGGTGTTGACGTAACGGCCTTCCTGGAACACTTTGCCGAGGGTGGTGTAGCCGTCCTTGCCGGAAGCGATGAAATCGTTCGTCACCACGATGTAGCGCGCCGCCGGTTCCAGCGGGCGGTACTGGCCACTGGCGCGGTCGCGCACCTGCAGGCTGGAGAAGCGCTGGCCCTTGGGGCGGCTCATGTCCAGGTTCCAGCGCAGACCGGCTGCGTAGGGGTGCGAGCCGTCCGACGACTTCTGGTCCAGGTGGTTGCTGACGGCGTCTTCCAGCGTGGCGAGCAGTTCGGCCCCGGAGAGGTCCATCTCCACCAGCACGTTGGTGAAGGGCAGCATGGAGATCGCGGTGTTCATGCTGATGGTGCCGGACGGGATCGGAATGCGCACGCCGCCGCTGTTTTGCAGCGCGATGCTGGCGCGCTTGCTGGCCGCCAGAAAGCCTTCGGCCACCGCCTGGGCCGCGTCGCTGCCCTGGGCCAGCGTGTTGGCGCGTTCGCAACCGGCCACGGAAGCGCTGCGGTTGGTGCCCTCGCCCGGCACGCGGACCAGGCACAGCGCTTCGGTGGCCTGGCCGATCTGGCGGGTCTTCTGTTCGTTGACGCGGGACGAGTAGCCGGCCAGCACCTGGCTGGCGCGCGGGTCCTCAGCCGTCACGCGGACCGCGGGCTGCTTCTGCAGACTCTGCTGCAGCGCCGCCTGCTCGGTGGCGCCCAGCGGCACCCACTTGCCCTCGGCGTCCTTGCGGGCAAAGCTGTCACCGATCACCAGCGAGGCCTGGCCCCCGCAGGCCTGGACGCGGCCCCGGTCGTCGAAGCGCACGTTCATCAGGCCGATCGCCTTGGCGTATTCCCAGGCCTGTCCGATGCAGACCGTCTCGCCATCGCGGTTCTGTGTGACCGTGGGGTAGGCGCCCGCGCTTTTCAGGCCCACGGCCGAGAAGTCGCCGAGCAGGCTGTGCGAGTCGCCGCCAATGACCACGTCCACACCGCTCAGGCGCCTGGCCATGGCCTGGTCGCGCGCGTAGCCCTGGTGGGTCAGCAACACGATGTGGTGCACGCCCTGGCGCTTGAGTTCGTCGATGGCGCGCTGCGCGCTGGTGACCTCGTCGAGGAACTGGGTGCTGGCCAGCGGACGCGAAGAGTTGACCGTCTTGTCCGCGATGGCGATGCCGACGATGCCGACCCGGGCGCCGCCGACGGTCTTGATGGTGTAAGGCTGGATCGGCGAGCGGCCGCCCGACGCCGCCAGCGGCGATCCGGCGGCTGGCTGGACGTTGGCCGCCAGCACCGGGGTGCGGCAGTCGCCCTGGCCGAGTTCGTCGAGAAAGCCGCGCAGCACCGCATCGCCGTCGTCGAATTCGTGGTTGCCCAGGGCAAAGGCGTCGAAACACACCGTGTTCATCATGCGGGCGTCGGCCGCGCCGCGGAAGAAGGTGTAGTACAGGGTGCCGGTGATGGCGTCACCGGCGTGCAGCTTGAGCAGGTTGGGGGTGCTGGCCTCCAGCTGCTTGAACACGCTGCTGATCCGGGCAAAACCACCCAGTGAGACACGGGTCGGCTGGCCGTCCAGCGTCAGTTCCGCATGGGCCTGCGGCTCCAGCTGCGAGTGGTGGTCGTTGATGTGCGCGATGTTGAGCGTCAGCGGCGACAGCGGCGACAGCGGGCCAGGTTCGGGGGTGCCGGTGCTGGCACAGCCGGCCAGCAGCAGCGCCGCTGCAGTCGACAGGGCGGCGAAGGGAAGTCGGATCGGTTTCATGCGCTTCTCCTGGTGGGTGGGGATGGGTGTCGGAATCAATCGGGATCAGCGGTCGGATTGGGCCAGCGCCACGGCCAGTTCGGCGCCGACGCTGGCGTTGTGCAGCACCAGCGCCTGGTTGGCCGCCAGGCTGCGGCCTTCGCTCAGATCCTTGATGCGGGCCAGCAGGAACGGCGTGGTGGCCTTGCCCTGTATGCCGGCGGCTTGCGCGTCGCGCAGGGCCTGGTCGATCCAGGCGTTCATGAGGGGCGGGTCAATGGCCGCCTGCACCGGGATCGGGTTGCTCAGCACCACACCGCTGCCCAGCCCCAGGCCCCAATGGGCGCGGATGAAGGCGGCCTGTTCCGTGGCGCTGTCCAGCCGGTGGTCGGCCTTGAAGCCGCTGTCGCGCGTGTAGAAAGCGGCAAAGGCGTCCTGTTCGCGGCTGAGCACCGGCACGCCATGGGTCTCGAGGTATTCGAGCGTGAGGCCGATGTCCAGGATCGATTTGGCGCCCGCGCAAACCACGGCCACCGGCGTGCGCGCCAGTTCCTGCAGGTCGGCCGAGATGTCGAAGGTGGTGCTGGCTTCGCGGTGCACACCGCCAATGCCGCCGGTGACAAACACTTCAATGCCAGCGAGATGGGCGCCGATCATGGTGGCCGACACGGTGGTGGCGGCGTTGCGTCGCTGTGCCATGGCGTAGGCGATGTCGCGCCGACTGGCTTTGAGCATGGACCGGTCCTGCGCGACCCGTTCGAGCTGGCTGGCGTCCAGACCGATGCAGAAACGGCCGTCGAGAATGGCGATGCTGGCGGGCACCGCGCCCTGCGCGCGCACCGTCGCTTCGACCGCCTGTGCCGTCTGCAGGTTTTGCGGCCAGGGCATGCCGTGGGCGATGATGGTGGACTCCAGAGCCACCACAGGACGGCCCTCGAACCTGGCCTGGAGCACTTCGGGCGACAGTTGCAGATACGGATTCATGGCGGTGGATCGGGACTGCTGGGGTCAGTCGCTCAGGTCGATTGTGAGGTGCTGGCGGTGGTCGTCAACACCGGTTGTGCGGCCCGCTGGCCTTGGGCCGCCGCTTCGGTCAGGGGCAGGCCGTTCACCCAGTGGGCATGCAGCACGGTGGCGGCCAGCGCGTCTCCCGCCCCGGTCACGTCGGTGGCTTGCCGACGTGCCGGGCAGGCCTGGTGCAGCGGTTCGTGCTGCGGCGTGGCGAGCCACAGTCCCTCCGCGCCACCGGTGACCAGCAGGCCACGCAGTCCCCGGGCCTGCAGAGCGGCCCAGGCCTGGTTCAGCGAATGCCCGGGCAACAGCGCGGCCAGTTCGTCGCGGTTGAGCAGCAGCAGGTCCACGCCGTTCAGCTCGCAGGGCAGCCGGTTCATCTTCGGGACCGACACGGCCACCAGCGCCAGGCGCCTTTGTGCAGCGGTCGCGTGGCGGCACAGGCGCTGCAGGCCCGCCTGGGGCAGGTTCAGGTCCAGCACCACGGCCTGCGCTGATTGCACCGCCTGCTCGGCGTTGTGCCAGAAGGTTTCGGGCAAGGCGTCGAACAGCGCCATGTCCGACAGGGCCAGGGCCAGTTCACCGTCGGGCTTCAGAACCGCCGTGTAGCTGCCGGTGGCCTGGTCTGCCAGGCGCAGGCAGGCCCGCGTGTCGATGCCTCTGGCCTGCGCCTGGTGCAGCAGCCAGCGGCCGGCCTCGTCGTCGCCCAGGGGGCTGACCAGTGCCACCGGCGCTCCGGCGCTGGCGATGGCGCTGGCCAGGTTGAAGGCGACGCCACCCGTGGCGCGGCCCAGTGGCCGGACCGGGTTCGAGGTGCCGACCTGCAGCGCTGCATCCAGCCGGAGTTTGTGGTCCAGATTGGCCGCCCCGATGCAGACAAAGCGCGGCGTTGCAGACATGGATTCTTCTCGGTCTCTCAGACCCTCACAGGCCGTTGGCTGCTTTCCAGTCCTGCAGCCGGGCCAGCGCACCCGCGCGCACCGGGGCGGGCAGGAAACTGGCGTGCATGCCGGCCGCCTGCATGTCGGCCAGGGTCTGGAGCGACAGGCCAGCCTGTTCGTGCAGCGCCTGGAGTTCGCCACACAGCGTGGTGGCCGACATCAGCCGGTTGTCGGTCGAGCACGACACGCTCAGCCCGGCACCAACCATGGCTGCGATGGGGTGTTCGGCGATGGAAGCGGCGGCACCGGTGTGCACATTGCTGCTCGGGCAGACTTCGAAGTGCAGACCCATTTCGCGAGCGATGTCGCTCCAGCGCGGTGCCTCGCCAGCGGCCTGGCGCACCACGGCGACGCCGTGGCCGATGCGCCGGGCGCCCAGCCGACCGGCCGCGATGACGTGGTGGCCTTCGTCGGCTTCGCCGGCGTGCAGCGTCAGACCCAGGTCGGCCGCCAGGGCGGTGTCGATGGCGCTCCGGTGCTGGGCCGCCGGGAAGCCCCGTTCCGGGCCGGCCAGGTCGAAGCCGATGACGCCGTCTTTCTGGTAGCGCGCCGCCAGGCGGGCGGCCTGCAGGGTGGCGTCCGGCGCCATCTGGCGCATGCCGCAGACGATCAGGCCGCTGGGCAGCGCGCTGCGCTGCAAGCCGCGCAACAGGGCTTCGGTGGCGGCTTCGGCGCTCAGACCGAAGGGCTCGAACAGTTGGGGTGCCATGCGGAACTCGCCCAGCACACAGCCCTCTTCGCGGGCGTCTTCGGCCAGCTCGAAGGCCACCCGTTCGCAAGCCGCTTCGGTGGCCATGGCTTGGACCGTGTAGGCAAAACCTTCCAGGTAGCGCACCAGGCTGCCCGAATTGGCGTTGTCGGCCATCCAGCGCCCGACCGCGACCGGCTCGTCGTGGGGCAGTTTCAGGCCGCGCTGGCGGGCCAGATCGATCAGGGTCTGGGGACGCAGACCGCCGTCGATGTGCTCGTGCAGGCAGACCTTGGGCAGGGCGGTCCAGTCGGTGAAAGCGGTTTTTGGCACACAGGTTCCTAGGGTTTATCCATGACAGGAGGGGCGACTTTCTGGGTATTATGCGGGGTGGCAAACGTTTGCCACCCTAGTTTTCCTCGGTTTCTGTTTCAACCCCGTACAGAGGTTCACCATGCACGCCTACCCCCGTTTTGCATCCACATTATTGGCGCTCGCGGCCGCAGCACTGATGGTCGCCTGTGGAAAAAAGGAAGAAGCCCCTGCATCCGCGCCGCAGGTGACTGCACCGGCTGCGGCACCTGCTGCTGCGCCGACAGGTCCGCAGCCTGCTGTGGTGTTTGATATGGGGGGCAAGTTTGACAAGTCGTTCAACCAGGCGGCTTACGAAGGCATGGAGCGTTGGAAAAAGGAAACCGGGCAAGAGTACCTGGAGTTTGAAATCGCCAACGAAACCCAGCGTGAACAGGCGATTCGCCGCATGGCCGAGCGCGGCGCCAGTCCCATCATCGGCATCGGGTTTGGTCAGGCATCCAGCATTGAAAAAGTGGCCAAGGAGTTCCCCAAGCTGCAGTTCGCCATCATCGACATGGTGGTCAACCAGCCCAACGTGCAGTCGGTGGTTTTCAAGGAGCACGAAGGCAGCTTCCTGGTGGGTGTGATGGCCGCGAAGGCCAGCAAGAGCGCCAAAGTCGGTTTTGTCGGTGGCATGGACATTCCGCTGATCCGCCGGTTCCAGTGCGGCTACGAGCAAGGCGTCAAGCACGCCAACCCCAAGGCAGAAGTATTTGCCAACATGACCGGTACCACCGGCGCGGCCTGGAACGACCCGGTGCGTGGCGGCGAGCTGGCCAAGGCCCAGTTCGCCAGGGGCGCTGACGTGGTGTTCGCCGCGGCCGGCGGAACCGGTGTTGGTGTGTACCAGGCGGCCAAAGACAACGGCAAGCTGGCCATTGGCGTGGACAGCAACCAGAACCACCTGCACCCCGGCACCATGCTGACCTCCATGCTCAAGCGCGTCGATGTGGCGGTGTACAACGTGGCCAGGGCACACAAGCCTGGTGTCTCGGTGCTGGGTCTGGCCGAAGGTGGTGTGGACTACGCCATGGACGAGCACAACGCCAAGCTGGTCAGCGCCGACATGAAGAAGGCCGTCGAAGAGGCCAGGGCCGACATCCTCAGCGGCAAGATCAAGGTGGTGGATTTCATGGCCAACAACGCCTGCAAGTGAGTCGCGGATCGGTCGGTCGCGCAGCGGATCGGGTCTCGGGAGTGAGTTCCATCAAGGATGTGGCGCGGCTGGCCGGGGTGTCGTACACCACGGTCTCCCACGTCATCAACGGCACCCGCAAGGTCAGCGTCTCCGCGCGCGACCGTGTGCTGCAGGCGGTGGCCGACTGTGGCTACGTGCCCAGCCAGGCGGCGCGCTCGCTGCGGGGCGGGTCGACCCAGGTTCTGGGCATTCTGGTGCCCGACGTCAGCGATCCTTTCTGCGCCGAAATCACGCTCGGCGCCGAACGTGCGCTGGGGCAGGCCGGCTACGCGGTGGTGCTGGCCAACACCCAGCCGGGGCAGCAGGCGTCGCACAAGCCGCTGGACCGGCTGCTGGGGCGGCACGTCGATGGCCTGCTGGTGGTGGCCGGGCTGCTGGATCACCGCGAACTGCTGGAGCGGCTGGACCACTGCCTCAGGCAGCGCAGCCTGCCGATGGTGTTCATCGACCACGATCCGGAGCATTTGCTCGCCGATGCACTGGTGTCGGATGCCCAGGCCGTGGCCCGGCAGGCGGTGCAGCACCTGCTGGACCTGGGCCATACCCGGGTGGCCTGCATCAGCGGACCGCTGGGCATGCCCGTGAGCGAGGCCCGCTTGCTGGGCTGGCGCCAGGCCTTGGCGGCGGCGGGCATCGAGCCTGCCGCCGACTGGCTGGTCAAAGGCGATTTTGGTGTGGTGTCGGGATACCTGGCGGCGCAGCGTTTGCTCGGCCCCCAGGGTTGCCGACCGACCGCTGTCTTCGCCTGCAACGACCTGATGGCGATGGGGGTGCTGCGCGCGGCCGCCCAGCTGGGGGTGGCGGTGCCAGAGCGGTGTTCTGTGATCGGTGTCGACGGCATCGTGCTGGGCGAGTACGTCTACCCCGCGCTCACCACCATGGGCGAGTCGCTCACCGAGCTGGGTGCCCGGGCGGCCCAGGTCCTGTTGCGGCGGCTGGGCGACCCTGGCCACCGACCGTCCCAGCGCCAGCTGCGCCAACCCGGCCTGATTCGCCGCGAGTCCACCGGGCCCTGCCCGGTTGTCTGAGGGAGTGACCTGATGAAACAGTCGCCCCCTGACGGTGGCCCGGGCAATGCGCACGCCGTGGAGATGACGGGCATCTCCAAGAGCTTTGGTGCGGTGCGGGCCAACAGAGCGGTCGATTTTCGGGTCCGGGCCGGTCGCATCCATGGGCTGGTCGGTGAGAACGGTGCGGGCAAGAGCACGCTCATGTCCATCCTCTACGGCTTTTACTCGGCCGATGCCGGGCAGATCCGCCTGCACGGCGCGCCGGTGAACATCCGCAGCGCTCAGGACGCGATCAACCACGGGGTGGGCATGGTGCACCAGCATTTCATGCTGGTCGGCAACCTGAGCGCACTGGACAATGTGATGCTGGGCGCCGAAGGACACGCGCTGTTGTCACGGGCCTCTGCCCAGGCCCGGCAACGCCTGGAGGCGCTCATGCAGAGCACCGGCCTGCAGGTGCCGCTGGACCGTGTGGCGGACGATCTGAACGTGGGCGACTGCCAGCGGCTGGAGATCCTCAAGACCCTGTTTCGCGGCGCCCGCGTGCTGATTCTCGACGAGCCCACTGCGGTGCTGACGCCCCAGGAAACGGTGCAGCTGTTCGACGTGCTGCGACGGCTGCGCGACCAGGGCACGACCATCCTCATCATCACCCACAAGCTCAAGGAAGTGCTGGCCCTGTGCGACGACGTGACGGTCATGCGCGGCGGTCAGGTGGTGCTTGACACCCCGGTGGCCGAGACCTCGGTGGAGGGACTGGCCCAGGCCATGGTGGGGCGCAGTGTGCAGATGGGGCGACACGGCGACGCCGCGCCCGCAGTGCCCAAAGAGCCGCTGCTCTCGGTCACCGGCTTGTGCGTGACGGACGCCTGGGGCGTGCAACGCTTGCGCAACGTGGGCCTGACCCTGCGTTCGGGCGAAATCGTGGGCGTGGCAGGGGTGTCGGGCAACGGGCAGAGCGAGTTGCTGGACGTGCTGTCGGGCCTGGCTCGGCCCGCCGCTGGCACGCTTGAGCTGGGCGGTCGGCAGTTTCAGGGGTCGCAGTGGCTCGACCCCACCACCGCCCGCGTGCTGGGCCTGGCCCACGTGCCCGAAGACCGCTATGCCCGCGCCATGGTGATGTCGTTTGCGGCCTGGGAGTCGGCGGTGCTGGGTTACGAGGCACTGCCCGCCTACAGCCGGGCCGGCTGGATGCGCCACGGCGCCATGCGCACGGCCACGGCCGAGATGATGGAGCGGTTCGACGTGCGACCGCGGCAGGTGGAGCTGCGTTGTGGCCAGTTCTCCGGTGGCAACCAGCAAAAGCAGGTGCTGGCGCGCGAACTGGGCCAGCACCCGCGTGTGCTGCTGATCGGACAGCCCACGCGCGGGGTGGACATCGGGGCCATCGAATTCATCCACGACCAGGTGCGGGCGCTGCGCGACGCGGGCTGTGCGGTGCTGCTGGTCTCCAGCGAGCTGGATGAAATCCTGGCCCTGTCGGACCGGGTGGTGGTCATGAACCAGGGTGTCATCACCGGAGAGCTCGCCATCGGCGAGTGCGATGTGACCCGCATCGGGCTGCTGATGGCCGGTTCGACGCAAGGAGCCAACGCATGAAAGCCGCCAAACCACTGCCGCGCTGGGCCGATATTGTCCTGCTGCCGCTGCTCAATCTGGCGCTGGCCCTGGGTGTGGCGGGCCTGGTGGTGATGGGCGTCGGTCAGGACCCGGTCCAGGTCATCGGGGTCCTGCTCAAGGGGGCTTTCGGATCGGAGCGCGGACTGAGCTACACGCTGTACTACGCCACCACCTTTGTGTTCACCGGGCTGGCGGTGGCGGTGGCGTTTCATGGTGGCCTGTTCAACATCGGCGGGGAGGGGCAGGCCATCCTGGGTGGCCTGGGGGCGGGGCTGGCGGCGTTGTGGCTCTCGCCCCATCTGGGGCCGTGGCTGATGCTGCCCATCATGGTGCTGGCCTCGGCGGCGGCCGGCATGGCCTGGTCGTTCGTGCCGGCCTATCTGCAGGCCTATCGCGGCAGCCACGTGGTCATCACCACCATCATGTTCAATTTCCTCGCCTCGAGCCTGCTGGTGTACCTGCTGGTGAACTGGCTCAAAGTGCCCGGTTCCATGGCGGTGGAAAGCGCCGATTTCGCCGAGTCGGCCCAATTGCCGCGCATGCACGAGCTGCTGGAGCGGGTGGGGGTGGAGTGGTCGTCGTCGCCGCTGAACGCCAGTGTGTTCCTCGCCGTGGCCGCCGCCGTGGGGGTGTACCTGTTTCTCTGGCACAGCCGGGCCGGTTACCGCATGCGCACGGTGGGCGCCAGCGAAGGCGCTGCGGCCTACGCCGGCATTCGCCCGCAGCGCCAGGTGCTGCTGGCCATGGCCCTTTCGGGTGGACTGGCGGGGCTGGTCGGCATGAACGAGGTGGCCGGTGTGAGCGGTCGCCTGATGCTGGACTTTGTGGCCGGCGCCGGCTTCACCGGCATCGCGGTGGCGCTGATGGGGCGCAACCATCCGGTCGGGGTCGTGCTCGCCAGCCTCTTGTTTGGTGCCCTGTTCCAGGGCGGTGCCGAGGTGGCGTTCGAGGTGCCCGGCTTCACCCGCGACATGGTGGTTGCCTTGCAGGGTTTCATTGTCTTGTTCTCCGGGGCCATGAGTTATGTGATGGCGCCCTGGCTGTCGCGGGCACTGGCCGCACTGCCGACCGTTCGCGCCAAGGAGGTGGCCCATGGATGAAGCGTTCTGGGGCTCGATGATCGGCTCCACCTTGCGGGTGGCCGCGCCCCTGATGCTGTGCGCCCTGGCGGGCCTGCTGAGTGAGCGCAGCGGGGTGGTCGACATCGGGCTGGAAGGCAAGATGCTGGCCGCCGCTTTCGCCGCCGCCGCCACCGGCGTGTCCACAGGATCGCTGACCCTGGCGCTGCTGGCCGCCATCGGCGCCTCCGTGGCGCTGTCCGGTCTGCACGGCGTGGCCTGCGTGAGCCATGCGGGCAACCAGGTGGTGTCGGGCGTGGCCATCAACATCATGGCGGCAGGGCTGACGGCGGTGCTGGGGGCGGCCTGGTTCAAGCAGGGTGGCCAGACGCCGCCCATCCCGGAGGAGCTGCGTCTGGGCGCCTGGTGGCCGGGCCTGGTGGATGCCACGCGCGAGATGCCGTTTGTGGGGCCGGTGCTGGTGAAGGGCTTTTTGTCGCACAGCGTGCTGGTGTACCTGGCGCTGGCGCTGGTGCCGGCGGTGTGGTGGCTGCTTTGGCGCAGCCGCTTTGGACTGCGTCTGCGCGCGGTGGGTGAGAACCCGGCCATGGTCGAGGCCGCCGGTGTGTCGGTGCAGCGCATGCGCTACATGGCGCTGGGTCTGAACGGTGTGCTGTGCGGCCTGGCCGGTGCCTATCTGGTGCTGGCGCAGAGTGCGGCCTTTGTGCCGCACATGACGGCTGGCCGCGGATTCATGGCACTGGCCGCGCTGATTTTCGGCAAATGGCACCCGGTCGGCGCTTTCTGGGCCTGCCTGCTGTTTGGTTTTCTGGACGCCGCAGCGATTCGTCTGCAAGGTGTCGTCCTGCCGGTGATCGGCGAAGTGCCGGTGCAACTGGTGCAGGCGCTGCCGTATGCGCTGACCGTGGTGCTGCTGGCCGGCTTCATCGGCAAGGCGGTGGCACCCAAGGCCCTGGGCATTCCCTACACCAAGGAGCGCGCATGAGCACAGCGCCGGGCCGCCCCCAAGCCAGCTCGCACCGCAGCCCGCAGGGCGAAGGTACTCCAGTGAGC
>PNMN01000051.1 GCA_013823655.1 Comamonadaceae bacterium
CGATCCGGCGCCGGGCCGCCCCAAGCCGGATCAGCCCCCTCGGGGGGCAGCGACCCGCGCAGCGGTGGAGCGTGGGGGCCATGCTCTCCCGGAAGTTCGACCCGCACACCCGGCTCCACCAGCGCGCGCGGAATCAGCGTCGGCCAGATGCCCAGCAGCTCGCTGCTGTTGTGCAGCCCGGTGAAGCCGCAGGTGTAGGCCGGGCCGCTCAAGGCCAGCCAGGGAAACAGGCGGCCAAAGCCGTCGGCTGCGGCCTTGCTCTGCGTGCGCAGCACCAGCCGGGTCCAGATTTCGTTCATCGCGTTCAGTGCGGTCTCATCGGGCTGTGGCGCCAGCGGGCCGTGCGCCGAGTTCAGACCCGGGTACTCGACGAACAGCTCGTCGTGCGGGATGCGTTTCTCGGCCAGCTGGGTGCGGATGGTGGCAATGGCGGCCTGCGCTTTGTCCCAGGCGTCGGGCCAGGAGAAGCCCCAGCTCACCTCGGCCTTGAAGCCGTCGCGAAAGCCCGCCACCACCTTGAGCTGCTCGCCCGGCGCGGTGCCGCGCGCGCCGGTGAGGCGCACCCGATCAAAGCCTTCGTCGTGCAGGTGGATGCCGCCCATGTCCAGCACCACGTCGGGCGAGTGGTAGGCGTGCGGGTTGTGCACCTCGTACAGCAGCTGCTGGCGCACGGTGTCGAAGTTGACGCGCCCGCCGGTGCCCGCCGCCTTGGTGATGAGCGCCGTGCCGTCTTCCCACACTTCGGCGATCGGGTAGCCGATGTGCGCCGGATCGGGGATGTCTTTCCACGCACCCTGGCTGCCGAAGTTGCCGCCGCTGCCCTGGCCCGAACACTCCAGCAGGTGGCCCACCGTGAGGCCTTGCGCCAGTCGGTCCAGCCCGACGGCGTCGGTGGCTTTGAGGTTCCAGCCCAGCGCATGCACCAGTGGCCCGAGGAACAGCGCCGCGTCGGCCACGCGACCGGTGATCACGATCTCGGCGCCGGCGTCCAGCGCCTGCACGATGGGCGCCGCGCCCAGGTAGGCGTTGCCGAACACCAGCCGCTCGCGCACCTGCGCCACCGCTGCACCGGTGAACAGATGGGCCAGATCCTCGGGTGGGGTCGAGGCGTCGAGCAAACGCGGCAACACGTCGTCGCCGTTCACCACCGCGATGCGCGCCTGCCAGCCCTTGGCGGCAAACGCGGCCCGCACGGCCTGCGCCGCACCGTGCGGGTTGAGTCCGCCCGCGTTGCACACAAAGCGCACGCCGCGCTCGCGCATCAGCGGCCACAGCCGCAGCAGCAGGGGCACCACGTCGCGCGCGTAGCCCAGCGTGGGGTCGCGCTGGCGGTCTTTCTGCAGGATCGCGAGCGTGAGTTCGGCCAGGTGATCGCTGGCGATGAACTGCACGCCACCGCGCTCGATGCTGGCGACCACCGGCTCCCAGTTGTCGCCGTAAAAACCGAGGCCGGCGCCGATTCGAATGGACTTCATGGCAAGGGCAAAACAGTGAGGCGGTCAGGATAACGCCGCGCCCGCATTCCACCAAGCAGTTGCTCTGCAAAAATGGATCGTGTCACCCGACGGACAAGCCCAAGGGAAACCCCCATGGGCAAGCATTCGCCTGCCCGAATAGGCTAGAGCAAATAGCACGTGCGTTCGGAAA
The DNA here is from genome assembly GCA_013823655.1 of Comamonadaceae bacterium. Lineage (GTDB taxonomy): Bacteria > Pseudomonadota > Gammaproteobacteria > Burkholderiales > Burkholderiaceae_C > Hydrogenophaga. The sequence goes on from PNMN01000051.1 coordinate 1,648, forward strand.
CACAGCGTTCCCAACTGCCTTGCGGTGCCACCAGACCCATTTAGGAGAAACGCGTGCAATTGCTGCAACTGCTCATCGGCGGTGTCGCCCAGGGCTGTATTTACGGACTCATCGCCTTGGGTTTCGTGCTGATTTACAAGGCGACCGAAACGGTCAGCTTCGCCCAGGGCGACCTGATGATGGTGGGCGCCTTCGGTGGTCTGGCCACCATGACCCTGCTGGGCTTTCCGTTCTGGATCGCGGTGCCCTCGGCGGTGGTCGCCATGGGTCTGTTTGGCGTGCTGCTCGAACGCGTGGTGATCCGCCCCATCCTGGGCCAGCCGGCGTTCTCCGTGGTCATGCTGACGATTGGCGTCGGCTATGTGCTGCGCGGCCTGATCACCATGATCCCCGACATTGGCACCGACACCCACACCCTGCCCGTGCCCTACGCGGGCGAGGTGCTGCGCATGGGTGCGCTGGTGGTTTCTGCCGAACAGGTGGTGGTGATCGGCGCCACGGTGATGTTGTGTGCCGTGCTGTTTGCCATGTTTCGCTATTCCCGGCTCGGCATTGCCATGCAGGCGTCGTCACAAAACCAGCTCGCCGCCTACTACATGGGCATTCCGGTGAAGCGGCTCAACGGCCTGGTCTGGGGCATCGCCGCTGCCCTGGCCGCCATCGCCGGGCTGCTGCTGGCCCCCATCACCTTTGTGCACGCCAACATGGGTTTCATCGCCCTGAAGGCGTTCCCGGCCGCCGTGGTGGGCGGTTTTGGCAGCCTGCCGGGCGCCATCGTGGGCGGTTTGATCATCGGCATTGTCGAGGCGCTGGCGGGCTTTTATCTGCCCGCAGGCTTCAAGGACATTGCGCCCTACCTCGTGGTGCTGATCATGCTGGTGGTCAAGCCCAACGGGCTGTTCGGCGACAAACTGCGCAAGAAGGTATGACCCATCCCCGTCGCCTGCCCGCCGGGCCTGCCCGCACGGCCCTGCGCCCGCCCCTGCCGGTTGCGCCTGATGCCGCTGGCACAGCCAGCACGGGCGCCTTCCAACGTGTCCGTTCAGCAGATTCACTCCTATGAGATTCCTCTTCAAGACCGATTACAACCAGGACATCCAGCTGGCCAAACATGGTGGCCACCGGTTCTGGTACAGCCTGCTGGGCGTGCTTCTGGTCGCGGCGCCCTGGATCATTCAGGAATACTGGCTGGCGCAACTCACGTTCGTGCTGATCTACGCCATCGTCGGCCTCGGTCTGATGCTGCTGGCCGGTTTCACGGGCCTGTTCTCGCTGGGCCATGCCGCCTTCCTGGGCGTGGGCGCCTACACCCAGGCCATCATGGTCAACGCGGGCATTCCGTTTCCGATCGCACTGGCCTGCGCCGGTCTGCTCTCGGCCGCGGTGGGCATGGTGGTGGGCCTGCCGGCCTTGCGGGTCAAAGGCATTTACCTGGGCATGGCCACGCTGGCGTTTGGCTTCATCGTCGAAGAAGCCATGGCGCGCTGGGAAAGCATGACCGGGGGCAACTCGGGACTGATGGTGAGCCACCCCAGGCTCTTCGGCTGGGAGCTGGACTCGGCCAACGAGTTTTACTTCCTGTGCCTGGTGATCACGGTGGCGTCCACGCTGGCCATCGTGAACCTCATGCGCTGCAGCACCGGGCGGGCCTTTGTGGCCATTCGCGACTCCGAAATTTCCGCCCAGAGCATGGGCATCCACCTGGCCCGCTACAAGACGATGAGCTTTGCCATCTCGGCGGCGCTGGCGGGCATTGGCGGCGCCCTGTACGCCCACAAAATCCAGTTCCTGTCGCCCGACCAGTTCAGCCTGCTGCAGTCGATCGACCTGCTGCTGATGATTGTCATCGGCGGGCTGGGCTCGATCCATGGCGCGTTCCTGGGTGCCATCTTCATCATCGTCATGCCGCAGCTGATCGCGATTGGCAAAGACTTCCTGCCCGCCGTGATCGGCGAGGCCGCCGGCGTCAAGGGCGTGGTCTACGGCATGGTGCTGATTGCCATTGTGCTGTTTGAGCCCATGGGCCTCTATGGCCGCTGGCTCAAGATCCGCGCCTACTTCCAGCTCTTCCCGTTCTACCGCAAGGGCATGTTCAAGCGGCAGAAGTCGTTCCAGAAATCGGACCGCTTGAAATGATGACCCACCCCCGCGCCGCTTCGCGTCACCTCCTCAAGGGGGCAACACCTGCCGCCCGTCCTGAGCTTGTCGAAGGGCGGTTCGGCGGTGTTCCCGGCCGACTCCCTTTCGTTCGCATCACTCACTCCCTGACGAGTCATTCATGATTGACGACATTCTTCTTTCAGCCAGAAACCTCAGCGTGCGCTTTGGCGGCGTGCTGGCGGTGAACAACGTCAGCTTCGACGTCAGGCGCGGCGAGGTGTTCACCCTGATCGGGCCCAACGGTGCTGGCAAGACCACGGTGTTCAACCTGATCAGCCGCATCTACACCCCCACCACCGGCAGCATCGATTACGCCGGGCCCAGCGGCATGCTCAAGCTCAGCGTGCAGCCGCCGCACAAAATCGCCGGCCTGGGCATTGCGCGCACATTCCAGAACATCGAACTGTTCGAACACGCCACCGTGCTGCAAAACCTGCTGATCGGGCGCCACACGCACCGCAAGACCGGCCTCTGGAGCGAGATATTCTTCACCGGCCAGACCCGCGCGGCCGAGACCCTGGCGCGCGAAAAGGTCGAGCAGGTGATCGATTTCCTCAACCTGCAGCACCACCGCGAGTCCATGATCGCCGGCCTGCCCTACGGCGTGCGCAAGGTGGTGGAGCTGGCGCGTGCGCTGTGCACCGAACCCAAGCTGCTGCTGCTCGACGAACCTTCTTCCGGCCTGAACGTGGAAGAGACCGAAGACATGGCGTTCTGGATCACCGACATCAAGAACGTGCTGGGCATCACGGTGCTGATGGTCGAGCACGACATGACGCTGGTGTCCAAGGTGTCCGACCGCGTGCTGGCCATGAGCATGGGTGCCGAGCTGGCCACCGGCACACCGGCCGAGGTGCAACGCGACCCCGGCGTGATCGAGGCTTATCTTGGCAGCATGGACGACCTCTCCAGCCTGCGCCGCGAGAACCAGCCGAGGACAACAGCATGAGAACCGCCGGACCGTCCCAAGATTTCAACACCCCCAAGTCCGCCAGGCTCCTAGGCGCAGTGCGCGCCGCGACCAACATGGGGGCCCTATGACCGCGCCCGTGACCGACAACGCCGTCCTCAAGCTGCTCAACGTCGAGAGCGCCTACGGCCCCATCAAAGCCATTCGCGGCGTGAGCCTGCAGGTGCGGCGCGGCGAAATCGCCACCGTGCTCGGCTCCAACGGCGCGGGCAAGACCACCATCCTGAAAACCATCAGCGGCATCATCGACCCGCGCAAGGGCAGCATCGAGTTCAAGGGCGAGAACATCACCGCCCAGGACCCGGCGCACATCGTGCAGCAGGGCCTGATGCACGTGCCCGAAGGACGCGAGGTGTTCCCCCTGCTCTCGGTGCGCGACAACCTGCTCATGGGCGCCTACACCCGCAAGGACCGCGACGGCGTGGCGCGCGACATGGAGCTGGTGTTCAACTACTTCCCCATCCTGCGCGAGCGCGCCGCGCAAGACGCCGGCCTGCTTTCCGGGGGCCAGCAGCAGATGCTGGCCATCAGCCGCGCGCTGATGGCCAGCCCGGACCTGATCCTGCTCGACGAACCCAGCCTGGGCCTGAGCCCGAAACTGACCAAGGAAATCTTCGAGATCGTGGTGCGCATCAACCGCGAGCGCGGCACCACCATCCTGCTGGTGGAGCAAAACGCCAACATGGCGCTCAACGCCTCGGACTACGGCTACGTGCTGGAAAACGGCCGCATCGTGATGGAAGACACCACAGCCAACCTGCGCGAGAAGGACGACATCAAAGAGTTTTACCTGGGCATGAAAGAAGCAGGCGTGCGCGCCGATCGGCGCTGGAAAAAGAAGAAGAACTGGAGATGAACGCCGTGCAAGCCCTTTTCCCCGTTCGCCCTGAGCCTGTCGAAGGGCTCGCGCGATGCACCCCGAGAGGGCTTCGACCCTTCGTCAAACTCAGCCCGAGCGGTGTGTTGGCGCCCAACGAATGAGACGTAAAACATGAGCAATCTCTGGAATCTCTCCGGCATCCAGCCACAAACCAAGGTCGTGCTGCCAGGCGACACCATTCCCGCCATGTTCTGGAACGCGGTGCAAGCGCGCGGCCCCCACATCTGGATGCGCCAGAAAAGCCTGGGCATCTGGCGCAGCTGGACCTGGGATCAGACCGCCCAGGCGGTGCGCGAAATGGGCGATGGTCTGCTGGCGCTGGGCTTCGCGCCACACGACACGGCGTCGATTCTGTCCAACACCAACATCGAATGGGTGCTGGCCGACATTGCCGTGCTGAGCGCCGGTGGCGTGTCCAACGGCATCTATCCGACCGATGCCCCCGAGCAGGTGAAGTACCTGTGCGAAGACTCCGGCACCACCGTGCTGTTCGTCGAAGACGACGAACAACTCGACAAAGCCCTGAGCGTGCGCGACCAGCTGCCCCGGCTGCGCAAGATCGTGGTCTTTGACATGGAAGGCCTGCAGGACCTGGATGACCCCCAGGTGATCGGCCTGGACCAGTTGCGGGCCATCGGCCGGGAGCACGCCAAGGCATTCCCCGCTGCGCTGCAGGAGCGCGTGGCCGGCTGCCAGCCCGGCGACCTGGCCATTCTGGTCTACACCTCGGGCACCACCGGCCGCCCCAAGGGCGCCATGCACAGCCACCACGGGCTGGTCTACACCGTGCGTGGCTACAACACGCTGATCGCCCGCAGCGAGGCCGACGAATGCATGTGCTTCCTGCCGCTGTGCCACATTGCCGAGCGCATGGGCGGCGAATATTTCTCGCTCTACACCGGCGCCAGGCTCAACTTCGTGGAAAACCCCGAAACGGTGCCCGAGAACGTGCGCGAGATTGCCCCCACGGTGTTCACCGCTGTGCCCCGTGTGTGGGAGAAGTTTTACTCCGGCGTCATGATCGCGCTGAAGGAAGCCGGCGCGCTGCAGCAGGCGGCCTATGGCTGGGCGATTGGGGTCGGGCAACGCGTGGCCGACCGGGTGATGGCGCAACAGCCGGTGTCCGGCGGGCTCAAGCTCCAGTTCCACATCGCGCGCGTGCTGGTGCTCAACAACGTGCGCAAGCTGATCGGCATCCACAAGGCGCGCTTTCTGGTCACCGGGGCCGCACCCATTTCACCCGACCTGGTGCGCTGGTACATGGCCTTGGGCGTGCCCATGCTGGAGGTCTGGGGCATGACCGAAACCTGCGGCGCCTCCACCGGCGTGCCGGTCGAGCGCATCAAGCCAGGCTCGATCGGCCCGGCCGCCAGCTACAACGAGGTGCGGCTGGACCCGCAGACCGGCGAGATCCTGGTGCGCGGCCCCAACGTCTTCATGGGCTACCTCAACCAGCCCGAGAAAACCGCTGAAACCATCGACAAAGACGGCTGGCTGCACACCGGCGATGTGGGCGTGGTCGATGAAGAAGGGTTTTTCCGCATCACCGACCGCATGAAAGACATCATCATCACCGCAGGCGGCAAGAACATCACCCCCAGCGAACTCGAAAACGAACTGAAGTTCTCGCCCTACGTGACCGACGCGGTGGTGATCGGCGACAAGCGCCCTTACCTCACCGTCATCATCATGATCGACCAGGAAAACGTGGAGAAATATGCGCAGGACCATGACGTGCCCTTTTCCAACTACGCCAGCCTCACGCGTTCGCCCGAAGTGCAGCAACTCATTCAAGCCGAGATCGACCGCGTCAACAAGAAATTCGCCCGGGTGGAACAGATCAAGAAGTTCTTTCTGCTCGACACCCAGCTGTCGGTCGAAGACGAAGAACTCACCCCCACCATGAAGCTCAAACGCAAGCTGGTGGAGAAAAAGTACGCCGTCCCGATCGAAGCCATGTACGGCTGACGCAGCGCCCCGTTCGCGAACCCGTTCCCCACACCCTTCCGCACCCCTTTTTTCCCGCTTTCCATTTTCAACCCAGGAGACACGTGCATGAAAACCGCAATCACTTTGATCGCAGCCAGTCTGGCGCTTGCCAGCGGCGCTGCACTGGCCCAATCGCAGGGCGTCAGCAAAAACGAGCTGGTGCTGGGCTCCATTCAGGACCTCTCCGGCCCCCTGGCCGGTTTTGGCAAACAGGTGCGCTTTGGCATGATGCTGCGCGTGGACGAAGCCAATGAGCAAGGCGGCATCAACGGGCGCAAGATCAGGCTGGTGGTGGAAGACTCGGGCTACGAGCCGCGCCGCGCCGTGCTGGCGGCGCAAAAACTGGTGAACCAGGACAAGATCTTCGCCATGGTGGGCCACATTGGTACGGCACAAAACATGGCCGCCATGCCGGTGCAGTTCCAGAAGAATGTGATCAACTTCTTCCCGGTGACCGCCGCGCGCGAAATGTACGACCCGTTCCACCGCCTCAAGTACTCGTTTGCCTCCACCTACTACGACCAGATGAAGAGCGCCGTGCCCAAGCTGGTGAAGGAAAAAGGCGCCAAGAAGGTCTGCACCATGTACCAGGACGACGAGTTCGGTCTGGAGGTGTTCCGCGGTGCAGAAGAAGGGCTGAAATCGATCGGGATGCAGTTCGCTGAAGTCACCACCTACAAGCGCGGCGCCACCGACTTTTCCTCCCAGATGCAGAAGCTGGCCGCCTCGCAGTGCGACTTCGTCGTCATGGGCACCATCATCCGCGAGACCATCGGCGGCATCGCCACCGCGCGGCGCCTGGGCTTCAACCCGACCTTCCTGGGCTCCAGCGCCGCCTACACCGACCTGATCCACAAGCTCGGCGGCCCGGCCATGAACGGCCTGTACGCCACCATGACGGTGCAGAACCCCTACCTGGACGACGCCTCCCAGCCGGTGCGTTTCTGGGCCAACAAATACAAGACCAAGTTCAACGAAGACCCCACCGTGTTCTCGGTCTACGGCTACACCGCCATGGATGCCTTCCTGCGTGCTGCCAGCAAGGCCGGTCAAAACCTGACCACCGACAGCTTCATCAAGGCGATGGACACCATGAAGATTCCGCCCGACATCTTCGGCAGCGCCGAGATGACCTTCAGCCCCACCAAACGCTGGGCAGCAACCAAAGTCGCTTGTCGCAACTGCAGGACAACCGCTGGAAGGTTGTGTCTGAGTACTTCAGGGTGAACTGAAGCTGGCAAAACCTGCCGCGCCGCCGGTTTTGACTGGCGATGCGAAAAAGCCGCCGGTGCAGCCTGCACCGGCGGCTTTTTCGCTCTACAGAGCAGGTCAGAGCACTTGCTGCGCCAGCGCACCCCGGGCGTACCGGGCCGCCATGTCGCCCAGGGCCAGGCCCTTGATCCTGGCGCCCTGGCCTTCGCAGCCGAACTCCAGGTAGCGCTGCCTGCACACCGCCTTGGCGGCTTCGCGGGCGGGTTTGAGCCATTCGCGGGCGTCGAACTTCTCGGGATTCTCGGCCAGGAACTTGCGCACCGCGCCGGTCATGGCCATGCGGATGTCGGTGTCGATGTTGATCTTGCGCACACCGTGCCTGATGGCTTCCTGGATCTCGGACACCGGCACGCCGTAGGTTTCTTTCATCGCACCGCCGTACTGGTTGATGATGGCGCGCAACGCCTGCGGCACCGACGACGAGCCGTGCATCACCAGGTGGGTGTTGGGGATGCGGGCGTGAATCTCTTTCACGCGGCTGATGGCCAGAATGTCACCGGTGGGCGGGCGGCTGAACTTGTAGGCGCCGTGGCTGGTGCCGATGGCGATGGCCAGTGCGTCGAGCTGGGTCGCCTTGACGAACTGGGCAGCCTCTTCGGGGTCGGTCAGCATCTGGGAATGGTCCAGCTTGCCAGCGGCTCCGATGCCGTCTTCTTCGCCCGCGTCACCGGTTTCCAGGTTGCCCAGGCAGCCGAGTTCACCCTCCACCGTGACACCGCTCAAGTGCGCCATCTCCACCACTTTGCGCGTCACCGCCACGTTGTAGTCAAAGCTGGCCGGTGTCTTGCCATCTTCCATCAGCGAACCGTCCATCATGACCGAGCCAAAGCCCAGGGCGATGGCGCCTTCGCAGACCTTGACGCTGGTGCCGTGGTCCTGGTGCATCACCAGCGGGATGTGCGGGTACTGCTCGGTGGCGGCCAGGATCAGGTGCTTGATGAAGGCCTCGCCCGCGTACTTGCGGGCACCGGCGCTGGCCTGCAGGATGACGGGCGCACCGACCTCGTCGGCCGCGGCCATGACGGCCTGCACCTGCTCCAGGTTGTTGACGTTGAAAGCCGGAATGCCGTATCCGTTGGCCGCAGCGTGGTCGAGCAGTTCGCGCATGGAAACGAGCGCCATGAGATTCCCCTAAAAACGAGTTGGTAACCGGTTGGTAACTCGGGGAATTTTAGCGCCAAGGGTCTTGCTGTCAGATGACAAACCGGCGTCCGGCGCGATGTGCATAACCCAGGGCCGCCGCGCAGCGGCGCACGGGGCATGGATTCCTCCTCCGGAGCACATGCCTTTCCCGGCACACGCCGAAGATCCGGCTCCGCCGGTCCAAGGGCGTGGTCCCCCCGGGGGGAAGCCGCGCAGCGGCGCAGGGGGGTTGCCTCTACCCAGCCCGGATGATCTTCAGCGTGTTCGTGCCGCCCGGCGTGCCCATGGGCTCGCCCACAGTGATGGCGTAGACATCGCCGCTGTGGATCACGCCGCGCTCCTTCAGCTCGGTTTCGGCTTCGGCCAGCGCGGTGTCGCGGTCGGCGCTGGTGTCCACCAGCAGCGGGCGCACGTTGCGGTAGAGCGTCATCTTGCGCTGCGAAGTCAGCTGGGAGGTCACGGCGAAGATCGGCATGCGCACGTTGTGCCTGCTCATCCACAGCGCGGTGGAGCCGGACTCGGTCAGCGCCACGATGGCCTTGGCATTGAGGTGGTGCGCGGTGAACAGCGCGCCCATGGCAATGGCCTGGTCGATGCGGGTGAAGGTTTCGTCGATGAAGTCGTCGTCCAGCGGGTCGTGGTCGGTCTTTTCGGCCGCTTCGCAGATGGCGGCCATCTGCTGCACCGTCTCCAGCGGGTATTTGCCCGCCGCCGTCTCGGCGCTCAGCATCACGGCGTCGGTGCCGTCGAGCACGGCGTTGGCCACGTCGCTGACCTCGGCGCGCGTGGGCACCGGGTTGACGATCATGCTCTCCATCATCTGCGTCGCGGTGATCACCACCTTGTCCATCTGGCGCGCCAGTTTGATCATGTGCTTCTGCAGGCCGGGCACGGTGGCGTTGCCCACCTCCACCGCCAGGTCGCCGCGCGCCACCATGATGCCGTCGGACACCTTGAGGATGTTCTCCAGCTCGGGAATCGCCTCGGCGCGTTCGATCTTGGCGATCAGGCCCGGCTTGTGGTTGTACGGGGCTGCGGCCATGTTGCAGAGCTGGCGCGCCAGCTCCATGTCGGTCGCGTTCTTGGGGAAGCTCACGGCCACGTAATCGGCCCGCAGGCTCATGGCGGTCTTGATGTCCTCCATGTCCTTGGCGGTCAGCGCCGGTGCGGTCAGACCGCCGCCCTGCTTGTTGATGCCCTTGTTGTTGGACAGCTCGCCGCCGAGCTTGACGGTGGTGTGCACCGCGTCGCCCAGCACCTGGTTGACCGTCATCACGATCAGGCCGTCGTTGAGCAGCAGCACATCGCCGGCCTTCACGTCGCGCGGCAGTTCCTTGTAGTCCAGGCCCACGCCGCCGATGTCACCGGGCTCGGTGCGCGAGCCGTCGAGCACGAAAGGCTGGCCGGGTTCGAGCATCACCTTGCCTTCGGCGAACTTGCCGACGCGGATCTTCGGGCCCTGCAGGTCGGCCATGATGCCGACCTCGCGCCCGGCGCGCTGGGCCGCCGCACGGACCATGTCGGCGCGGTCGATGTGGTCCTGCGCCTTGCCGTGCGAGAAGTTCAGGCGCACGACGTTGACGCCGGCGCGGATCATGGCTTCGAGCATCTCGGGGGTGTTTGAAGCCGGGCCGAGTGTGGCGACGATCTTGGTGGCGCGTTGGGGCATGGGGGTTTCCGTCAGACGGATGGATGGGTTGTTGATGTAATTTGGTTTCGCATTATGTTGGAAACTTGTTACCAGCGGGTTACGGCCTGCGGCCCATTTCCAACACCACCACACCCGAGCAGTCTGTCACAAGTCCGACAGACTTCGTCAACCCGTGGCCGGGGTGTTGCGCGCAGCACGCTCGCTGGGCGCGCGGCTGAGGTCGTTGTTCTGCGTCACCAGCAACTGCAGCAGGCGCATGAACTCGGTGCGCTGGCGCGGCGTGAGCGGCGCCAGTATCTGGTCTTGCGTGCGCAGCATGGCGGGCACGGTGTCGGCCAGCGCCTGCTCGCCCGCAGGGGTGAGGAAGAGTTGCCGGGCGCGCCGGTCTTCGGGCGACAGGCGCCGTTCCAGCCAGCCCCGGGCTTCGAGCCGGTCCACCACGCCGCCGGTGGTGGACGCGTCCAGCGCGATGGTGCGCGCCAGCGTGCGCTGGTCGGTGCCGGGCTGGTTGCCCACCACCTGCAGCGCCGCGTATTGCACCGGCGTCACGCCCAGTTCGCCGACTTCCTGGAGGAAGATGCCGACCGAAATCTGGTGCAGGCGACGGATCGCGTGACCGGGTTGCTGGTCGATGTCGATGGCGGTGGGGTTGTCCATATCGGGTGACGCAAGCGGATGACGAAAGGGGTTGATCGATGTTAACCGCACACATATGATAAGCGTACTGAATATGTGTGTGCGTTCTTTCAACAGCAGGAGACCAGCCGTGCAGTTCTACAAAAATGGTTTCCGCGGCGGCAACCCCGACATCAAGCCCGTCGCGCCCAACCGCCGCAACCGGGGTGCCAACGAGCCGCTGCCGGAGAAGGTGGACGTGCTGATCGCAGGCACCGGCCCGGCCGGCCTGTGCCTGGCCGCGCAGCTGGCGCAGTTTCCGCAGATCGAGACCCTGATCGTCGAGCGCATGCCCGGCAACATCATCAAAGGCAAGGCCGACGGCATCAACACGCGCACCATGGAGATGTTCCAGGCCTTCGGTTTCGCCGACAAGGTCAAGCGCGAGACCTGCTGGGTGAACCAGACCGCGTTCTGGATGCCCGACCCGGTGAAGCCGCAGCACATCCGGCGCGTCGGGCGGGTGCAAGACGTGGCGGACGACAGCTCGGAGATGCCGCACATCCTGATCAACCAGGCGCGGCTGCACGAGCTGTTCCTGGAGGTGATGGCGAATTCGCCCTCGCGCCTGGCGCCCGACTACGGCTGGGAGGTAGTGGGCCTGAGCATCGATGAAACCACCGACGACCACCCGGTGACGGTGACGCTCAAGGACTCGACCGGCATCCACTGGGGTGCCATGCGCACGGTGCGGGCCAACTACGTGGTCGGCTGCGACGGCGCCCACTCGGCGGTGCGCAAGGCCATCGGCGGCGTGCTGCACGGCGACGCCGCGCACCAGGCCTGGGGCGTGATGGACATCCTGGCCAACACCGATTTCCCCGACGTGCGCCAGAAGTGCCTGATCTCGTCGGCCAGCGAGGGCAACGTGCTGCTGCTGCCGCGCGAAGGCGGCTACATCTTCCGCATGTACGTCGAGCTCGACAAGCTCAAGGACGGCGAGAAAGCCGCGAGCCGCCAGTTCACACAGGACGACCTGATCGCGGCGGCCCAGCGCATCATCCAGCCCTATTCGCTCGACGTGAAAGAGCTGGTCTGGTGGTCGATCTACGACATCGGCCACAGCCTGACCGACAAGTTCGACGACGTGCCCGAAGGCTCGGAGCGTTGCCCGCGCGTGTTCACCGCCGGCGACGCCTGCCACACCCATTCGCCCAAGGCGGGTCAGGGCATGAACGTCTCGATGCAGGACACCTTCAACCTGGGCTGGAAGCTGGTGCACGTGCTGCAGGGCCGGGCCGACGCGCGCCTGCTGCGCAGCTACTCCAAAGAGCGGCTGACCGAAGCCCGGCGCCTGGTCGAGACCGATCACGGGTGGTCGCGCACCATGTCCGCGCCGACCACGCAGGCCGAGCGCGACGGCCTTGAGGAGCCGCGCATCATCCGCCAGTTCAAGGCCAACCTCGAATTCACCGGCGGCACCGCGGTGAAGTACGACACCTCCACCCTCTTCGCGCCGCCGACGCACCAGGCGCTCGCCCAGGGCGAAGCCATCGGTCGCCGCTTCCACTCGGCACCCGTGGTGCGCCTGTCCGACGCCAGGCAGATGCAGCTCGGCCACGCCGCCGAGGCCGACGCGCGCTGGCGCATCTATGCCTTCGCCGACAAAGCCGACAGCTCGGCCCCGGGTTCAGCGATCCACAAACTCGCGGACTGGCTGGAGACCGACCCGAAGTCCCCGGTGGTCAGGCACACCCGCCAGGGCGAAGACATCGACGCGGTGATCGACGTGCGCGCCGTGTTCCAGCAGACCTTCGACCAGCTCGCCTGCGAGCACCTGCCCTCGCTGCTCAAGCCCCGGACCGGCAAGCTCGGCCTGCAGGACCACGAGAAGATCTTCTGCGTCGACCACAAAGGCGCGGGCGACATCTACGACCTGCGCGGCATAGACCGCGAGCGCGGTTGCATGATCGTCGTGCGCCCGGACCAGTACGTCGCCAACGTGCTGCCGCTGGATGGGTTGGAGGCGCTGTCAAGTTTCTTTGCAGGCGTGCTGCGGCCAGTTGACGCGGTCCCGGCGTCCGAAAAGAAGCGCGCAGTTGTCCGTTCCGACTGAGCCTGTCGAAGTCCCCGCGAGCCCTTCGACAGGCCCAGGGCGAACGGGGGCGAACGGGCACCGGAGCGGCCATTGACGACCCAATGCACACCAGGAGACCCCCACATGAGCCATCAACCCGGTCGCAGCAACAAGCGCTACCCGATGTTGCGCTACCCCTGGGTGGACACGCGTGCGGCGCTCGTGGCGCTGGCGAACCGCCTGGCCGACCAGCCGTCTTTCCTCTTCATCGCCGACGAAACGCCCCTGCACCGCAAGCTCGGTGCGCATGAGGTTGGTTGACCCAGTCGCTTGTTCGCTTCGCGCAAGCGCTCCGACCAGGGGCAACGCCAGCGCTCATTGTGCGGTGGGCATCACAAACTCAGCCCCCTTGCCAATTGA
>PNMN01000052.1 GCA_013823655.1 Comamonadaceae bacterium
CCTAGAAACCGCAGTTGGACGCGCCCGAGTGGGCTGCGATGCGGGGTGCTGGCAAGGCGCGACGACGCTGCGGCCTCATGGCCGCGAGGAGGAGCAACGCGGCCAGCGCGCCGCAGCGCGGCTCAATCGGGTGCGTAGCGCTCTCACCCAACAGGGGATGCTCGGCGTAGCCGAAAAACTCAGTGTTCATGCGGTGTTGCCAGCGGATGAAAGCGGTCAACTGCGGTTTCTAGGATGATCGCTGCATCACTCGTCATCGGCGTCTCCTTCGCCTACCTGCTGCTGCTGTTTGCGGTCGCCTACTGGGCCGACCGGCGCGCGGCGCAAGGCCGCTCGGTCATCGGCAACGCCTGGATCTATGCGCTGTCGATGGCGGTGTACTGCACCGCCTGGACCTATTTCGGCAGCGTGGGCCGGGCCGCCACCTCGGGCGTGTGGTTCCTGCCGATCTACCTCGGCCCCATGCTGGCCATGATCCTGGCCTGGATGGTGGTGCGCAAGATGATCCGCATCGCGCGCACCTACCGCATCACCTCCATCGCCGACTTCATCGCCAGCCGCTACGGCAAGAGCCCGGTGCTGGCCGGGCTGGTGACGCTGATCACGGTGGTCGGCATCGTGCCCTACATCGCGCTGCAGCTCAAGGGCATCGCCATCGGCTACGCGGTGCTGACCTCGCCGCTGGGCGCGGTGGCGCCGCAGGCCACGCCATGGTGGAGCGACAGCACGCTCTATGTGGCCCTGGCGCTGGCCGGTTTCACCATGGTGTTCGGCGCGCGGCACCTGGACAGCACCGAGCGCCACGAAGGCATGGTCGCCGCCATCGCCTTCGAGTCGCTCGTCAAGCTGCTGGCGTTTCTGGCGGTCGGACTGTTCGTCACCTACGGGCTCTTCAACGGCCTGGGCGACCTGTTTGACCAGGCTTATGCCAACGAGTTGATCCGCCCCTTGCTGCAGTTCGACCAGGGCCAGCCCTTTGCCTACGCGCAGTGGCTGGGGCTGACCCTGCTGGCCATGCTCTCGGTGATCTTCCTGCCGCGCCAGTTCCAGGTGATGGTGGTGGAGAACGTGGACGAAGAACACCTGCGGCGTGCGGTCTGGGTGTTCCCGCTCTACCTGCTGCTGATCAACCTGTTCGTGCTGCCGATCGCCATCGGTGGCCTGCTGTATTTCGGCCCCGACCACATGAACGCCGAGGTGTTCGTGCTCTCGCTGCCGCTGGCCGAAGGCTTCACAGCCCTGGCGCTGTTTGCCTTTGTGGGCGGCCTGTCGGCGGCCACCGGCATGGTGATCGTGGAGGCGATCGCGGTCTCCACCATGGTCTGCAACGATCTGGTGATGCCGCTCTTGCTGCGCACGCGGCGTTTCGGCGCGCGGGCTGTCGGCGACCTGACCGGCCTGCTGCTGCTGATCCGGCGGCTGGCGATTCTGGCCATTCTGCTGCTGGGCTACCTGTACTTCCAGCTGGCGGGCGAAGCCTATGCGCTGGTGAGCATCGGCCTGATCAGCTTTGCCGCAGTGGCACAGTTTGCGCCCGCCATGCTGGGCGGCATGTACTGGAAGGGCGGTACCCAGCGCGGCGCGCTGGCTGGCCTGTTGCTGGGTTTTGCCTTCTGGGCCTACACGCTGATGCTGCCCTCGCTGGCCAAGTCGGGCTGGCTGGCCGACGACTTTCTGCACCACGGCCTGTTCGGCTGGGTCTGGCTCAAGCCCGAGGCCTTCCTGGGCCTGCAGGGGCTGGACAACCTGACGCATTCGCTGTTCTGGAGCCTGCTGCTGAACATCGGCGCCTACGTGGGCGTGTCGCTCTGGCGCGTGCCATCGGCCGCAGAGACCAGCCAGGCGCTGCTGTTCGTCGATGTGTTTCACCGCACCGAAGGCGCGCGCCCGGTGTTCTGGCAGGGCAGGGCGCAGGTGCATGAATTGCAGGCGCTGGTGGGCCGCTTTCTCGGTGCGCAGCGCAGCCAGCGGCTGTTTGAAACCTATGCCCGCGAGCGCGGTGCACCCTCGGTGCAGCGCATCCCGGCCGATGCGCGGCTGGTGCAGTTCGTCGAAACCCAGCTGGCCGGCGCGATTGGCAGCGCGTCGGCGCGGGTGATGGTGGCGTCGGCGGTGGAAGAAGAGGCGCTGAACCTGGACGATGTGATGCGCATCCTGGACGAAGCCTCGCAGCTGCGCGCCTATTCGCACGCGCTGGAGGAAAAGTCGCAGTCGCTGGAGCGCGCCACCGCCGAATTGCGCCAGGCCAACGAACAGCTCAAGAGCCTGGACCGGCTCAAGGACGACTTCATGTCGTCGGTGACGCACGAGCTGCGCACGCCCTTGACCTCGATCAGGGCCTTGTCGGAAATGATGCGTGACGATGACACCATGGAGGCGGCGCAGAGACAGCAGTTTCTGGGCATCATCGTGGCGGAGGCCGAGCGCCTGAGCCGCCTGGTGAACCAGGTGCTGGACATGGCCAAGATCGAGTCCGGGCATGCCGAGTGGCACAACACGGCGGTGGACATGCGCGAGCTGCTGGAGCTGGCAGCGGGCAGCATGGCCGAGGTGTTGCGCGAACGCGGTGTGACCCTGCGGCTGGACCTGCCACCGCAGGTGGCGCCGCTGCAGGCCGATGCCGACCGCATCACCCAGGTGGTGCTGAACCTGCTGTCCAACGCGGCCAAGTACGCGCCGCGCGAGGGCGGCCAGGTGCGGCTGAGCCTGCGCGACGAGCAGCGCAGCGTGACGGTGGAGGTGCAGGACAATGGGCCGGGCATTGCGCAGGACCAGCAGGGACTGGTGTTCGAAAAATTCCGTCAGGTGGCGGGCGACGACCACTACCGTCCTGGCGGCACCGGCCTGGGCCTGCCCATCAGCCGCCAGATCGTGGAGCACTTTGGCGGGCGCATGTGGCTGAAGTCCGTGCCGGGCGAGGGCGCCACTTTCGGGTTTTCGCTACCGCGCGGTGGCGCGTCTGAACCGACACACACAACATCCAGAGGAGCACCGACATGAGTCAGAAAATCCTGATCGCCGACGACGAGCCGAACATCCTGATTTCGCTCGAATTCCTGATGAAACGAGAGGGCTACACCGTGCTGCTGGCGCGCGATGGACAGGAAGCCATCGACGCGATACGGCGCGAGCGCCCGGCGCTGGTGCTGCTGGACGTGATGATGCCGGTCAAGACCGGTTTCGACGTCTGCCACGAGGTGCGCGCCGACGAGGCGACCCGGGACACCCTGATCGTCATGCTCACCGCCAAAGGGCGCGACACCGACGTGGCCAAAGGCCTGGCCCTGGGGGCCAACGCCTACATGACGAAACCGTTTTCCACCAAGGACCTGGTGCAGAAGGTGCGCGAGCTGCTGGCTGGCGCACCGGGGGCCGCGCCATGAGCGCCGCCGGGCCGTTCCCAAGGCGCTCAGCCCCGCAGCGCGCAGCACGGAGGGTGGTCCAGTGAGCGCGCAGCAGAAAACCGACCCGCGCCTGTGGTGGCTGGTGGGCGCGGCGGCGCTGGCTTCGCTGGTCTGGCTGGTGGTCACCTTCGGCTTGATCGGTTCGGCCATGGACACGCAGGAGCGCCAGGCGGTGCTGCAGACCGTGGGCGACCGGCTGGGGCTCATCGGGCTGACCTGGGGCGCCGGCATGGCGGTCATTGGCTGGGGTCTGAAACGCTGGTTCGATCACTGGGTCACGCCGTCGGTGCAACTGGCCGAGGAGGCGCAGGTGCTGCTGCGCACCGACGTGGTCCGCGAGCTCAAGCCCAAGGGCAATGTGGAAACCAGGGTGCTGGTGGGGCTGATGAACCAGCTGGTGGCCCAGCGCGAGGATCTGCGGCGCGAAATGGACGCCAAGGTGCACGATGCGGCGCAGGGCATCGAGCAGGAGAAGTCGCGCCTGGCCGCGCTGATGTCCGAGCTCACGCAAAGCGTGGTGGTCTGCAACCTGGACGGGCGCGTGCTGCTGTACAACAACCGGGCGCGCATGCAGTTCAGGGCGCTGTCGCAGGCGCCCGGCGTGGCCGGCGGGGCGGAGCTGATCGGCCTGGGGCGTTCGATCTACAGCGTGTTCGAGCGCAAGCTGGTGATGCACGCGCTGGAGAACATCCAGCAGCGCATGCAGCGCGGCGCGGCGCAGCCCTCGGCCCAGTTCGTGACGAGCACGCCCGCGGGCCAGTTGCTGCGGGTGCAGATGGCGCCGGTGCGCGCCGCACAGGTGCCGGGCGCGACCAGCGGTCCGCCGGTCGAACTGACCGGGTTCGTGCTCATGCTCGACAACATCACGCGCGACTTTGAGGCCGAGTCGGCGCGCGACCAGGTCCTGCACAGCCTGACCGAAGGCAGCCGCGCTGCGCTGGCCAACATGCAGGCGGCCATCGACATGCTGGACTACCCGGACATCGAAGCCCCGATGCGCGAGCGCTTCATGGGCGTGATCCGCGACGAGACGCGCTCGCTGAGCCAGCGCATCGCCCGCCTGGAAGCCGGCACCGCCGACAGCCTGAAGACGCGCTGGCCGCTGGAAGACATGCTGGGCGCCGACCTGGTGAGTGCCGCACAGCGGCGCATTGAAACCATGACCCCGCTCAAGGCCTCCCCGCTGGATGTGGACGCCTCGCTGTGGCTGAAGGTGGAGAGCTTTTCGCTGCTGCAGGCGCTCACGTACCTGGCCGGACGGCTGGCCGACGAGTTCGAGGTGCGCTACGTGCAGCTGAGGCTGGAGGCGGCCAGCGGCAGCGCGGGCAAGGCCCAGCTGGACCTGATCTGGGCCGGCCAGGCCATGAGCACCGAGACCGTGATGAGCTGGGAAATGGACGCCATGAAGGTGGGCGCGGAGAGCACGCGCCTGACCGTGCGCGACGTGGTGGAACGGCACGGCGGCGCGTTCTGGTTCGAACGCGAGCGCACGCGGCACCAGGCTTTCTTTCGCATCTTGCTGCCGCTGGCCAGCCCGCAGGAGCAGGTCGACCCGTCCGCCTTCGTGCACAGCGAGAGTCGGCCCGAGTACTACGACTTCGATCTGTTCAAGACCACCGAGCAGACCCGCGCGCTGGACGACTGGCGGCTTTCGGAGCTGACCTACACCGTGTTCGACACCGAAACCACGGGGCTGAGCCCGTCGCAGGGTGACGAGATCATCCAGATCGGTGCGGCGCGCATCGTCAACAACAAGCTGCTGCGCCAGGAATGCTTCGAGCAGCTGGTCGATCCGCAAAGATCGATCCCCGAGGCCTCGATCCCGATCCACGGCATTCGGCCCGAAATGGTGCGCGGGCAGCCCACCATCGCCCAGGTGCTGCCGGCCTTCCACGCGTTTGCGCAGGACACCGTGCTGGTGGCCCACAACGCGGCGTTCGACATGCGCTTTTTGCAGTTGAAGGAGCAGCAGACCGGCGCCGTGTTCGACCACCCGGTGCTCGACACCTTGCTGCTCTCGGCGGTGGTGCACCCGAACCAGGACTCGCACCGGCTCGAAGCCATTGCCGAACGCTTCAACGTCACCGTCATCGGTCGCCACACCGCCCTGGGCGACGCCATGGTGACGGCCGAGGTGTTCATGAAGCTGATCCCGCTGCTGGCCGAAAAGGGCATCCACACCCTGGGCCAAGCCCGCGAGGCGGCGCAGAAAACCTACTACGCCCGAATAAAGTATTGACCCCCCCCGCGCCGCGCGGGGGGGTCACCTCGTGTAGCGTTGGGCCAGCACGCTCTGCAAAGCGGCCACCACGGTGAACGCGTCCTTGAGCTGGGTGCGTTCGAAGTTGGAGATTTCGGTCGGATCGAGGTGGTGGTCGGGTTTTTCGCCTCTGGCCATCTGGCGGGCCTGGTGCTGGATGCGCAGGGAGGCCATGAATTCGAGGGCATCGCGCAGATCGCGCGCCCCTTGTTCGCTGATCGCACCGCCCGCAGCAGCGCTCACCAGCCGGTCGTGGGTGTTCACCGCGCTGTCTCCACCGGCCAGGGCATACACCCGCGCCAGGTCCACGACCGGCACCACGCCGGTGTGCTTGAGATCGATCTTGCCCTTGTGCTCGCCGCTGCGGATGGTGGAGATGCCCTTGAACATGCCCAGCGGCGGCTGGTGCTGCAAGGCATTGCCCACCATGTGGGCGAGGAAGATGCTGTTGCCCTTGGTGCGCTGGAGCACGCCGTGCCGCAGGTCGTCCAGCAGAGCGGACTTGCCGTGGATGGCACGCAGGTCGAAGAACACGCAGGTCAGCATGAGCGCCTTGGGGTCGGGCTGGCTGGTCCAGCGCGCAAAGTACTCGGCCCACTGGCGCTGCGGCTGGCGCCAGGTGTCCGTCATGGCCATCATCTCGCCCGGGCAGTAGATGTAGCCACAGGCGTCGAGCCCGTCGCACACAAAGGTGGCCAGCGCTTTGAAGTAGGCACCGTGCTGCGCTGGGTCGTAGGCGTCGTCCAGCACCATGCAGTTGTCCTGGTCGGACTTGGCGGTCTGCTCGCTGCGCGCCTGCGAACCGGCGGCCACCCACACGTAGTCCACCGGCGCCGGGCCGAGCCGCGCCTCGCCCAGCTGCAGCAGCCGGGTGGTGATGGCGTCGGTGATGGCGGTGATGATGTGGCCGGTGCTGTAGGCCGAGGCTTCGGCACCGGCCAGGCTTTGCTGCAGGCGTTTGATCTTGCCGGCCGCGGCTTGCAGGCCTTCGACCGTGGTCTGCTTGTAAATGTCACCCGCCAGGTACACCGCCGAGGTGCTGTGCTGCTCGGTCAGGTCGGTGGCGGTGATCATGCCGACGATGCGCTGGCCGTCGAGCACCGGCACGTGGTGGATGTTGTGGCGGGCCATCAGCAGCAGGGCGTCGAACGCCGGGTTCTGCACGTCGATGCTCATGGGCGCGAGCGTGGCGATGTCGGCCACCGGGCTGGCCGGATCCAGCCCGACCGCGAGCACCCGGTTGCGCAGATCGCGGTCGGTGACCACGCCGAAAAGAAGGTCTTGCTCGACGATCAGCACCGAGGACACGCGCTGCGTGCTCATCAGCTGGGCGGCGTCGCGGATGCTGGTGTCCGGTGGCAGGGTGATGGGCGCGCGTTTGATGAGGTTGCGCACCGGGGTCGTCATCAGGTTGAGCGCCGGGTCGGTCGCAGCGGTACCGGCACCCGAACGCGGGCGTTGCGCGGCGCCGACCCCATGGCCGGGCAGCAGGTAGTTCAGCGCCGGCAGTTCCTGGCGCAGGTCGTCCAGGCTGTGGCCCTCCAGGCTGGCCAGGGTGCATGCGCTGTGCGCCAGTGCCGAGCTCACACCCAGGTGCGAGCCAGCGTGCAGGCCGAACAGCTCACCCGCCTGCAGCGCCACCACTTCCTTGTGCTGAGCGTCGCGCAGACTCACCGTGCCCGAGAGAATCCAGTGCAACTGCTCGTGCAGGCCGTCGTCAGCGGCGATGTCTTCTCCCGCGCCGACATCGCGCAGCTTCATGTGACCCAGCAGGGTACGCCGAGCGGGTTCGGGCAGCAGGCCCCAGATGCGGTGACGCTGGAGGTGCTCGGAAAGTGACGCGAGGCCGGATTCTGGATGCTGCGGCATGGATCGGTGTGTCTGCAAATCGGAGTGTCTGGATGCTACACCCGGCGCACCGCAACACGCCGGGTAAACCCGCTCCGGGCATGACCTGCGGGTGATCGTCTGTGCAGCTGGCTTGCAAGAACTTGATAAGCTCCCGGTCCAGTATGCTTCCAACCCCACGAGAGAAGACACGAGAACCCCGATGCGGGCCATGGACCATGCCGGAAAGCCCGCCAGTCGTTGTCGGCCCACCCCACCCCCGCAGCGCCCGCCGTGTCGGTGCCCGCGCGTTCAAGCAGCAGCTGGACCGGGTTTACAGCCGATTTACCGGCGGGTTTATTGTTTTTGTGCTGGCGCTGGCGCTGCTGGAGCGGTTGGGCGTTTCGCGCCATTGGATCGGCCTCATCTTCCTGCTTGCCACCATCGGGCTGTACGCGGTGATCGGCGTCATGAGCCGCACCACCGACGCGACCGAGTACTACGTGGCGGGTCGGCGCGTGCCTGCGGTCTACAACGGCATGGCCACCGGGGCCGACTGGATGTCGGCCGCCTCCTTCATCGGTCTGGCCGGCACCCTGTACCTGAGCGGCTACAGCGGCCTGGCCTTCGTTCTGGGCTGGACCGGTGGCTTCTGCCTGGTGGCCTTGTTGCTGGCGCCGTACCTGCGCAAGTTCGGACAGTTCACCATCCCCGACTTTCTGGGCGAACGCTACGGTGGCCACCTGCCGCGCCTGCTGGGCATCGGTGCGGCGATCCTGTGTTCGTTCATTTACCTGGTGGCGCAGATCTACGGCGTGGGGCTGGTCACTTCGCACCTCACGGGCGTGGCTTTCGAGCTGGGTGTGTTCCTCGGACTGGGTGGCATTCTGGTCTGCTCCTTTCTGGGCGGGATGCGTGCGGTGACCTGGACCCAGGTGGCGCAGTACATCATCCTGATCGTGGCCTACCTGCTGCCGGTGGTGTGGCTGTCGGTCAAGCAGACCGGCTCCCCTGTGCCCCAGCTGAGCTACGGTTTTCAGCTGGAGAAGGTGAGCGCCAAGGAGAAGCTGCTCAGCAACGACCCCAAAGAGCTGGAAGTCCGCGAACTGTTCCGCCAGCGTGAACAGACCCTGGCCGCCAAACTGGAGGACCCGGCGGCGGCCTTGCGGGCCGACAAGGCCGCCGCCGAGGCCCGTCTCGCCGTCCTGCGCGAAGCGAACGCGCCGTCGCAAGCCATCCTGGCGGCCGAGAAGGCGCTCTCGGCCTTGCCGCGCGACAGCGCCTCTGCCCGCGAAACCTGGAGCCGGGAGCGTGCGTCGGCCGAGACCAAATCCCTGCCGCTCAACGGCATGACGCCCCACGCCCTGCAGCACGCGGGCGATCCGCAGGGGGATGCCGCAGCCCGGCAGACTTTCGACGCCTCCCGGCGCAACTTCATGGCGCTGGTGTTCTGCCTCATGGTGGGAACGGCTGCGCTGCCCCACATCCTGATGCGCTACTACACCACGCCCTCGGTGCGTGAGGCGCGGGAGTCCGTGACCTGGTCGCTGCTGTTCATCTTTCTGCTCTACGTCACCGCGCCGGCGCTGGCCGTGCTGGTGAAGTACGAGGTGTTCCACCTGGTGGTGGGCACGCCGCTCGACCAGTTGCCGCCCTGGGTGGCGTCGTGGAACAAGGTCGATCCCGGCCTGATGTCGATCACCGACATCAACCTCGACGGCATCCTGCAGCTCAACGAGATGACCATCGGCGGCGACATCGTGGTGCTGGCCACGCCCGAGATCGGCGGGTTGCCCTATGTGGTGTCCGGTCTGGTGGCGGCCGGTGGTCTGGCGGCCGCGCTGTCCACCGCCGACGGCCTGCTGCTGACGATTGCCAACGCGCTCTCGCACGACCTGTACTACAAGATGATCGATCCCAACGCGTCCACCGCGCGCCGGGTCACCATCTCCAAGGTGCTGCTGCTGGTGGTGGCGCTGGCGGCGGCTTACGTGGCGGCCCAGAAGCCGGCCGACATCCTGTTTCTGGTGTCGGCGGCGTTTTCCTTCGCGGCGTCCGCGTTTTTCCCCGCGCTGGTGCTGGGCATCTTCTGGAAGCGGGCCAACGGTCTGGGGGCTGCGCTGGGCATGATCTGCGGCCTGGGCGTCACCTTCTACTACATGCTCACCACCCAGCCCTGGTTGCGCGAGGTCTTTGGCATCACCAGCCCGATCCGGCTCTGGTGGGACATCCTGCCGATCTCGGCCGGTGTGTTCGGTGTGCCGGTGGGCTTTGCCGTGATCATTCTGGTGAGTCTGGTGACCCCGTCGCCCACCCGCCGGGAACAGGAGATGGTGGAACACGTGCGTTACCCCCGCCTCCAGGGCCGCTGAACACGCCGCATCGCCCCTTCGTGGAGCCCTTGGTGGAGATGGTCTGAGCGGCGTTCACAGTGACGTCGCACAGGCGTGTGCGCTCGCCCAGGCCCACTGGAAGTTGTAGCCGCCCAGCCAGCCGGTCACGTCCACCACCTCGCCAATGAAGTACAGGCCGGGCTGCTTCGATTCCATGGTCTGCTGCGACAGCTCTCGGGTGTCCACGCCGCCCAAGGTCACCTCGGCCTTTTTGTAGCCCTCGGTGCCGGTGGGCAGCAGTTCCCAGTGCGCCAGCCGCTCGGCCAGCCGGGCCAGGGCCTTGTCGCTGCATTCGGCCACCGGGCGCTGCCATTCCTTGTCCTGCGCCGCCCAGGCTTCGGCCAGGCGGCTGGGCACCCACTGCGCCAGTTCGTTGGCCAGCAGCTTGCGCGAGCGCTGCTTGGCGTCGGCCAGCGCGGCGGGCAGGTCAACTTCCGGGGCGAGGTTGATGCGGATCGGCGTGCCCGGCTGCCAGTGGCTGGAGATCTGCAGCACCGCCGGGCCCGACAGGCCGCGGTGGGTGAACAGCAGGTCTTCGTGGAAGGCGATCCGTTCTTTCTTTCTGCCGCCGGGCCGCCCCAAGGCAGAAGACGCCCCCTCGGGGGGCTGCAACCCGCGCAGCGGCGGAGCGTGGGGGCTGGTTGTATTGCCGGTTTCGATGACCACCGGCAGCGCCAGACCCGCCAGACCGGCATAGGGCGCCCAGCCCGCGCCGTCGAAGGTCAGCGGCACCAGACCAGGGCGTGGCTCAACGGTGCGCAGACCGAACTGTTTCGCGACGCGATAGCCGAAATCGGTGGCGCCGATGGCCGGGATCGACAGGCCGCCAGTGGCGATGACCACCTGGCGCGCTTGCACCACGTCCTGATCGGTGTCGAGCTCGTAGCCGCCCTCGGCGGTCGCGCGCAGCGTCTTCACGCCGCAGGGCTGCCAGCGCTGCACGCCGCCAGCGGCGCATTCGGCCAGCAGCATCTCGATCAGGTCGCCCGCCGAGCGGTCGCAGAACAGCTGGCCCTTGTGCTTCTCGTGGAACGGAATGCCGTGCTTTTGCACCAGGGCGATGAAGTCGGCCGGTGTGTAGCGCGAGAGCGCCGAGCGGCAGAAATTCGGGTTCTCGCCGACGAAGTGCTTGTGCGGCTGGCGCACGTCGATGTCGCGGTTGGTGAAGTTGGCGCGGCCACCACCAGAGATGCGGATTTTTTCGGCCACCTTCTCGCTGTGGTCCAGCACCAATACCTTGAGGCCGCGCTGGCCCGCGATGCCCGCACAAAAAAGGCCGGCTGCGCCCGCGCCGACCACCACCACGTCAAAATTTTGCATGGCCCGCAGTGTAGGCGGGCCATGCCGGGTGTTGACCACCCGATGGCTGCGGCGGCGCGCGGTTCAACCGGTCAGGCCCTTGGTGCAGCGCAACAGGTTGTCGGGGTCGTACCGGGCCTTGAGCACCGCCAGTCGGTTGAGGTTGGCCCTGCCGTAGGCGGCCTGGATGCGTTCGGCACCTTCTTCCTCGGTCAGGAAATTGATGTAGGTGCCGCCGGTGGAGCAGTCCCGGGTGGCCTCGAAACACTCGCGTGCCCAGCGCAGCTGGGCGCTGTCGTCCTCGGGCTTCTCCCAGGACGCCGCGATGTTGAGCACGTAGGCGGCGTCGCGGTTGCCGGCGGGCGAATGGCTGGCGCTCTGCTCGCCCAGTGCGCCCTGGATCTGGAACATCAGCAGGGCCGAAAATGGCGATGTGATGCGCCCGGCATGTTCCACCGCCAGCTCCATCAGGGACGGTCCGATGTCCGCGAGGTAGTGCGATTTCCAGTAGTAGCGTCGGCCCTTGGGCTGGGTGGCGTCAAGCAGGCTCTGCATTTGCACATAGGGTCGGCGCGTCACGGTGTCGGCCACCGGCCGGGCCACTTGGCGCAGCGGGGCGAGCAGGGCGTCCCCTTCGGCGATGTCGCCGGTGTGGCAGACAAAGATGGCGGCCATCGGCTTGCCGTGTATCTCGGGTGGCAGCCAGGGCGCGGGCGGGGCGACACGCAGCACCGCCACGCTGGTCAGCTCGCGTGGCGCCCGGGCGCTGAAGTCGCGGTAGGCTTGAAGCACCTGGCGCGCGTCGGCGCCGTGCCAGGCAATGGCGCCGCCCAGGATATCGGGCCCGACCGGGAACAGCCGGTACTCGAAGGCGGTGACGATGCCAAAATTGCCGCCCCCGCCGCGCAGGGCCCAGAACAGCTCGGCGTGCTCGTCGGCCGACGCCCGCACCACCTGACCATCGGCCATGACCACCTCCATCGAGACCAGGGTGTCGCAGGTCCAGCCGTGGCGACGGGTGAGGTAGCCAAAGCCACCGCCCAGCGTGAGTCCGGCGATGCCGGTGGTGGACACAAAGCCGAGCACCGCCGCCAGGCCGTGCAGCTGCGTCTCGCGGTCCAGGTCGGCCAGGGTGCAGCCAGCCTGCGCGCAGGCCGTGCGCCCCGCCGGGTTCACCCAGATGCCCCGCAGCAGCGACATGTCGATCATCAGACCGCCCTCGTTGGTGGCCAGACCGGCGATGTTGTGGCCGCCCGAACGCACCGACAGCAACAAGCGGTGCCGGGCCGCGAAATGCACGGCCTGCACCACATCGACCGTGCCTGTGCAGCGCGCGATCAGTCCGGGTCGGCGGTCGATCATGCCGTTCCAGAGCTTGCGTGTCTCGTCGAAAGCGGCGTCCTGCGGCGTCAACAGCACACCCCTGAAGCCGGCCTTGAAGGACTGGTAAGCCTCGGGCGTGATATCGACCGGGCCGCCGTTCATGCCTGTCAGATGCATGTTCATGGTGTTTCTCCTTGGGGATCAGTGGGTGGGTGAAAGAACCGCCAGCGCCTCGGCACCGACGCTGTCGTCGTCGGTGAAATGCAGCGCCGCTGCGGGTGCCCGATTCACCCGGAGCTGAAAGATGTCGGGGCGCGCGTAGTGCCCGCTGACGTCAAGGGCACGGCGCGCTGGAGCCACGCGCGCGCTGTCGATCTCGGCGTACAGGATGCCGCTCTCGCAGCGCATGGGTCCGGCGACCAGTCGGCCCTGCGGGTCCACCACCGCAGAGTCACCGGGGTTGATCCATTCGTCCGGGGCCGGGAACAGCTGGGCCCGGCCGGGGAAGTGATCGGGGATGTCGCTGCCGCGCAGTGCGACACCGCTGCCGAGCACCCAGCAGCGGCCTTCGAGTGCGATGTGCCGCAGGGTGCTGATCCAGCCGTCGCCGCAGTCGTAGGTGGGCGCCACATGAATCTGCACCCCCTGGGCGTAGAGCGCGTAGCGCGCCAGCGGCATGTAGTTTTCCCAGCAGATCAGCGTGCCGATGCGCCCGACCGGCGTGTCCACGGCGCGCAGGCCCGAGGCGTCTCCGAAACCGTGCACCATGCGTTCCGGGTTGGTCGGCATGAGCTTGCGATGGCGGTTGAGCAACTGCCCATCGGGCCCGATCACCACCACGCTGTTGTACAAGGTGCCGCCCCCCGTGGCGCGCTCCACTTCGCACAAGCCGCAGACGACCGTGACGGCCTGCTGGCGCGCCGCCTCGCACAACGGGTGCAGGTCGTCGGCAGCCAGGTCCACTGCGTGGGCCTGCAACTGGGTGTGCAACTGCCCGATCAGGGCGCCGTCCTTGCCGGCAGCCAGTCGCCAGATCCAGGCCGGATAGCCGGGAATGAACGATTCCGGCAGCACCACCAGCGTGGCACCCGCAGCGGCGGCTTCGCCGACAGCGGCGACGGCACGGGCCAGGGTGGCTCGCTGATCGAGCAACACCGGAGGGCGCTGGATGATGGCGACGGTGGTCATGGCATGTCCTTGGGGCGCTCCGGACTGGAGACGGTCCCAGATTGCGCGTGACAAGCCGGTTTGACCAGTCCAGAATCTGAAGCGTTTGCCCATCCAATGTCAGAAGGCGCCCCGATGACGGACAGCTACAGCCAGTTCTGCACCGTGGCGCGCGGCGCCGAAGCGCTGTGTGAGCGCTGGACACCGCTGGTCGTGCGCGAGCTGCTGTGCGGTAGCCGACGCTTCAACGACCTGCACCGCGGCGTCCCACGGATGTCCACCAGCCTGCTGGCACAGCGCCTGCGGCATCTGGAGGAGATCGGCGTGGTGCGGCGCAGCGCGGTGGGCAAGGTCTGGGAGTACGCCCTGACCGAGGCGGGTGAAGAGCTGCGCCCCATCATCATGGCGCTGGGTCACTGGGGCGCGCGCTGGATCGGCAGCCGCCTGCGCGACGACGAACTGGACGCGGGGCTGCTGATGTGGGACATCCGGCGCTTCGTCCGCCTGGACGAATGCCCGTCCCATGCCGTGGTGGTGCACTTCCGGTTTCGCGATGCACGGTCGGGCGAAAAAACCTGGTGGTTGGTGGTCGAAGCGGGGGTGGCCGATCTGTGCCGCGACGACCCCGGTCGTGAACTCACCCTGGTCGTGGACTCGACGGTGCGGGCCCTGACCGAAGTCTGGACCGGCGACCGCTCACCGCAAGAGGTGCTGAGCAGCCGGGACTTGCGCGTGGAAGGGGCGCTTCATGACGCGCAAAGCCTGTGGCGCTGGCTCGGCACCAGCGTGTTCGCCGAGACCCGCCGCAGCGCCAGATCTGCGGTCGCGAGCAGCACCACCCCATCGACCACCCCGTCGACCTGATGGCGGTGTGCGCTGCCGAAAATTGTCAGCGGACGTTCACGACGATCCGGCGATCCGTGGCGGGGTCCTACGCCGACGAGCATGCCACGCTCTGATCGCTCTCATGGCGCAGCTTGATGTGCACCTGAACCCCGGCCCCCTGCGCGGGACGGTGCCGATGGTGGTGGTGGTCCAGTCTTCGCTGTTTGACGGCTATCGCCGCCGGGTGGTGGTACCGCTGGTGCTGCGCTCTG
>PNMN01000053.1 GCA_013823655.1 Comamonadaceae bacterium
AGCATGGACGGGTAGGACTTGGGGTTGGGCTTCCAGATGATCATGGCCAGCGTCTGCAACAGCAAAGACATGCCGATGGCCGTGATCAGCGGGGCCAGCCGCGGTGAATTGCGCAGTGGCCGGTAGGCCAGTTTCTCGATCGTGAAGTTGAGCAGACCGCAGACCACCATCGCGATCATCGTGGCCGCCAGCAGGATGATCCAGCCGGGCATGTCGCTCCAGGATTCGCTCATCCAGCCAATCAGCGTCCAGCTGGTGAGGGCGCCCACCATGAGCACGTCGCCGTGCGCAAAGTTGATCAGACCGATGATGCCGTACACCATGGTGTAGCCCAGCGCCACCAGCGCATACATACTGCCCAGAACCAGACCGTTGATGATCTGCTGCAGCAAAACGTCCATACAAACTTCTCCGTGTTTTTGTCAGGACCGGGCTGGTTGCCCGGTCCTGCCTGCTTCAACTTAGCAAAAAACCCGCCAGGCTCGACCTATAAACAGGACAGACTGCGGGTTGGTGGGCGGATTGTAGCCAGCCGTTTCGGGCGTGCTCATGCGTGGAAGCCCTTAAGCGAAACGGATTTACCCTGTGCCTCCCACGGTGCAACGGGCTTGCATCAGTGGCGCTGGCATTTCATTAGTTATTTTTATTGTTGAGATTTTTCAACTCGCGCAGCTTATCGGCGATGCGAATCTCCAGGCCGCGCTCCACCGGCTGGTAAAAACCCGGCTCGGTCATGCCCTCGGGCAAGTACCGCTCCCCCGCCGCAAAGCCGCCCGCCTCGTCGTGCGCGTAGCGGTAGCCCTTGCCGTGGTCCAGCTCTTTCATGAGCTGGGTGGGGGCATTGCGCAGGTGCATGGGCACGGGCCGCGTGCCGTCTTGCTTCACAAAGGCCCGGGCGGCGTTGAAAGCCTTGTAGACCGCGTTCGATTTGGGCGCCACGGCCAGGTAGAGCACGCACTCGGCCAGCGCCAGTTCGCCTTCGGGGCTGCCCAGGCGCTCGTAGACCTCGACCGCGTCCAGCGCCAGGCGCAGCGCGCGCGGGTCGGCCAGCCCGATGTCTTCGGCCGCCATGCGGATGAAGCGGCGCGCCAGGTAGCGCGGATCGGCGCCGCCGTCGAGCATGCGCACGAACCAGTACAGCGCGGCGTCCGGGTCGGAGCCGCGCACGCTTTTGTGCAGGGCGCTGATGGTGTCGTAGAACTGATCGCCACCCTTGTCGTAACGGCGCATGCGTTCGCCGAGCACGCGCAGCAGCCATGCATCGGTCACCTCGGCCAGCTGTCGCGCGTCGCCGCCACCGCCAGCGTCTCCAGGGTGTTGAGCAGGCGGCGCGCGTCGCCATCGGCGTAGGCGATCAGCCGCTCGGCTGCTGCGGCCTGCACCGCAGGCACGGCACCGATGCCCTGCGCACGGGTGATGAGCTGGCGCAGATCGTCCTCGGCCAGTGGCTGCAGCACGTACACCGCCGCGCGCGACAGCAGCGCCGAATTGACCTCGAACGAGGGGTTCTCGGTGGTGGCACCGATGAAGGTGAACAGGCCGCTTTCGACGTGCGGCAGGAAGGCGTCCTGCTGGCTCTTGTTGAAGCGGTGCACCTCGTCCACAAAGACGATGGTGCGGCGCTGCTCCAGACCGTCGCGCGCCAGCAGCGCCTGCTCCACCGCCTCGCGGATGTCTTTCACGCCACCGAGCACCGCGCTGATGGTGATGAACTGGGCGTCAAAGGCGTCGGCCATGAGGCGAGCGATGGTGGTCTTGCCGACGCCGGGCGGCCCCCAGAGGATGCAACTGTGCGGCTGGCCCGACTCGAACGCCAGGCGCAGCGCCATACCCTCGCCCAGCAGCTGCGGCTGACCGATCACCTCGGCCAGCGTGCGCGGGCGCAGGCGCTCGGCCAGCGGTTGGTGAGGACTTGCGCTCGCCACCAGCCAGACCACTCAGGGGCGGATCACGTCCGCACCCGCTGGCGGCGTGAAGCGGAACTGCTCGGCCTTGAGCGGTGCGTTGCCTTGCCACTGGTTGAAGGTGAGCACCGAGCGCTGGCCCAGGCTGTCGGCGATCTCCAGCACCGCCAGCTGGCCAGAGCGGAAACCCACACGCACGCTTTGCAACTGCCCGTCCTTGACTTTGGGCCGGGCCTCCAGCCACTCCAGCCCGCCCTGCGCCGGTGCGGCCTTCAGGTCAAACACCTCTGACAGGGCTCTCAGGTCGGTCCCGGCGGCAATCAACGCGGCCGGGGTGCTGCCCAATACCTCCTGCTGCTTGCGCGCGGTCACCTGGTTGAGGTCCGCGTCGTAGAGCCAGAGCGTCTGGCCGTCGGCCACGATGGTCTGGGGGAAAGGCTGGGTGTATTCGAAGCGGAAGCGGTTGGGCCGCAAGAATTCAAAACGCCCGCTGGAGGTCTTGCTGCGCGCCACGGTTTCGCCCGCGCGCTGGGGCGAGGTCACGACCTGGGTGAAGCCGGCCTGGGCACTGCCGACCTCGCGCAGGAAGGTTTCCAGGGCTTTCAGGCCATCGGCCATGGCGCTTGCCGAGACCAGCGCCATCGACGCGGCCAGGAGAAGTTTTTTGATCATGTGAACTGTGACCCGCGAACGCGGACAAGGTTGCATGTCCGGCTCAATCGCCGCGCGGCGCCATCAGGATGTCGCGCTGTCCGCTCGACGTGAGCGCGCTGACCATGCCCGCTTTCTCCATGTCTTCCAGCAGACGCGCGGCGCGGTTGTAGCCGATCTTGAGCTTGCGCTGCACGTAGGAGATGCTGGCCTTGCGGTCCTGCAGCACGATGGCCACCGCCTGGTCGTACAGCGCGTCCTTTTCACCGCCCTCGCCAGCACCTTCACCAAACAGGTCACCCCCCTCGCCATCGCCCGCCGGAGACTCCAGCACGCCGTCGATGTAGTTGGGCTCACCGCCCTGCTCTTTCAAATAAGCGACGACGCGGTGCACCTCGTCGTCGCTGACGAAAGCGCCGTGCACCCGGATCGGAAAGCCGGTGCCCGAGGGCATGTAGAGCATGTCGCCCATGCCCAGCAGGCTCTCGGCGCCCATCTGGTCGAGGATGGTGCGGCTGTCGATCTTGCTGCTGACCTGAAAGCTCAGACGGGTCGGGATGTTGGCCTTGATCAGGCCGGTGATCACGTCCACGCTGGGCCGCTGCGTGGCCAGAATCAGGTGGATGCCGGCCGCGCGCGCCTTTTGCGCCAGGCGCGCGATCAGCTCCTCGATCTTCTTGCCCACCACCATCATCAGGTCGGCCAGCTCGTCGATCACCACCACGATGTGCGGCAGCCGCTCCAGCGGTTCGGGCTGCTCGGGCGTGAGGCTGAACGGGTTGCCGATGATCTCGCCGCGCGCCCGGGCGTCGTCGAGCTTGGCGTTGAAACCGGCCAGATTGCGCACGCCCATCTTGCTCATGAGCTTGTAGCGCTTCTCCATTTCGGCCACGCACCAGTTCAGGCCGTTGGCGGCGTGCTTCATGTCGGTCACCACCGGGCACAACAGGTGCGGAATGCCTTCGTAGACGCTCATCTCCAGCATCTTGGGGTCGATCAGCATCAGCCGCACATCCTTCGCGTCGGCCTTGTACAGCAGCGACAGGATCATGGCGTTGATGCCGACCGACTTGCCCGAACCGGTGGTACCGGCCACCAGGCAGTGCGGCATCCGGGCCAGATCGGCCACCACCGGCTGGCCGCCAATGTCCTTGCCCAGACCCATGGTCAGCAGCGACTTGGCATCGTTGTAGACCGACGAACCCAGAATCTCGCTGAGCTTGATGGTCTGGCGCTTGGCGTTGGGCAGCTCCAGCGCCATCAGGTTCTTGCCCGGGATGGTCTCGATCACGCGGATCGAGACCAGCGAGAGCGAACGCGCCAGATCGCGCCCCAGGCCGACGATCTGCGCGCCCTTGACGCCGGTGGCCGGCTCGATCTCGTAGCGCGTGATCACCGGGCCCGGCGCGGCCGCCACCACCCGCACCTCGACGCCGAAGTCCTTGAGCTTTTTCTCGATCAGGCGGCTGGTCATCTCCAGCGTCTGGCTGTCCACGCCCTGCTGGTGCGTCGGCGCGCCGTCCAGCAGGTCCACCTGCGGCAGCTTGCTGTCGGGCATGTCCACGAACAACGGCTTTTGCCGCTCCTTGGCGACGCGCTCGCTCTTGGGCACGTCCACCAGGGTCGGCTCGATCAGCACTGGCTTCGGGTGGTGCTCTTCAATTTCCACCCGCTCCACCGCCACCACCTCTTCGCGCTCTTTGGCGGCCTGCTCACCGATGCGGTGGTCTTCCACCGCTTCGCGCTTCTCGCGCCGCGATTCATACCAGCCGTCGAGCCAGAACCCCAGCCGTTCGGCCCAGTGCGCCCAGGAAAACCGGAACACCCGGGGCAGGCACACCAGCAGCAGGGCCAGCATGGCCAGCGCCGAACCGGTGAACCCCAGCCAGCGCACCGCCAGCGGGCCCAGCGTGTGGCCCAGCACACCGCCCGCATGCCCGGGCAACGCGGCTTCGAGCCGGTACAGGCGGCTCCACTCCAGCACCGCGCTGGCCATCAACAGCAGCACCAACCCGATCCAGAAAGCACTGCGCGTGCGCAACAAACGCTGCCAGAGCGCGGTCGGCCCCAGGGGTTCTGGCTCCTCGGCCGTCTTCAGCCCTTGCGGGCCCCTGACCCAGCGAGCCAGCGCCGAAAGCCAGGTCCAGACACCGGCCAGCAGCACCCACCAGACCGAAAAACCCAGCAGGAAGTAGCTCCAGTCCGCCAGCAAGGCACCCAGTCGGCCACCCCAGTTGCCCGCTTCGGCTGCGGTTCCGGTGGTGCTCCAGGCCGGATCGGCGATCGAATGGCTCAACAAGGCCAGCAACCAGAAGGCCAGCCCGGCCGCACCCAGCACCAGGCCGATCTCCTGCGCGAAGCGCGCCACGCCGCCCGGCGCCTGCTGCGTTCGGTCGGCATTGAGGGTGTTGAGTGAATACGTCATAAGCCTCGCGATGATCCTCGGGCAAGCTTAACCCAAGGGGAGGCGGGCACAGGGTCCGGGCGGGTGTAACCAGGCGTGCCCAAGCCGGGGCTGCGGCTGGTGCGGCGGCACGGCCGCGCTGCCTTCAGCCCAGCGAATTGAGGCGGTCCTTGACGACCGTGCTGCCGTCTTCGGCCACCTCGATGAAGCCGCGGTCTTCCAGGTCCTTCATGACGCGACTGACCATTTCGCGCGAGGCCCCGATCATCTTGGCCACATCCTGGCGCGAGACGCGGTCGCGGATCACCAGCTGGCCGTCCTTGTCGGGCTTTGCAAACTCCAGCAGCGCGCGCGCCACCCGGCCATATACATCCATCAGCGCCAGCGACTCGATCTTGCGGTCGGCATGGCGCAGGCGCTGCACCAGCCCCTTCATCACGGCATAGGCCATGGAGGTGTTTTCGGGCAGGCAGCGCGCGAACTCGGGCCGGCCCAGAATCAGCACATCGGTCTGCACCTCGGCGCGCACCGTGGCCGAATGCGGCTGGTTGTCGATCAGGCTCATCTCACCCACGTAATCGCCCGGTTGCATGGTCGCCAGGATCACCTCGCGCCCGCGCGCGTCGGCGGTCACCACCCGGGCGCGCCCGGTCAGCACGATGGCCAGGAAATTGGACTTTTTGCCCTGCTCGACGATCACCTCGCCGCGCTTGTAGCGCCGCTTGACCACCGCATCCGCCACCGATTCGGCCTGCACCTGCGTCAGCGTGGAAAACAACGGTACCCGGCGGATCAGATCCAGATTGGACAAGATGGACATGCGACGATTCCTTGGTTCAGGCTGCGGCTGCAGCGCTGTTTCATACAATGCCCCAGCACTGATCGGGTCTTTTGACAAGACACCTCCAACACCGT
The DNA here is from genome assembly GCA_013823655.1 of Comamonadaceae bacterium. Lineage (GTDB taxonomy): Bacteria > Pseudomonadota > Gammaproteobacteria > Burkholderiales > Burkholderiaceae_C > Hydrogenophaga. The sequence continues at coordinate 5,875 of PNMN01000053.1, forward strand.
GGGCAGCGACTCACCCCATCACTCTAAACCATAGCCCCTGTTTTTCACGGGGTTTTGCATCATGAAGCATACAAAAGTACTGATCCTGGGTTCCGGCCCTGCCGGTTACACCGCGGCCGTGTACGCCGCACGCGCCAACCTCAACCCGGTGCTCATCACCGGCATTGCCCAGGGCGGCCAGCTCATGACCACCACCGAGGTGGACAACTGGCCCGCCGACGTGCACGGCGTTCAGGGCCCGGACCTGATGCAGCGCTTCCTGGCCCACGCCGAGCGCTTCCAGACCGACATCGTCTTCGATCACATCAACGCCGTCGACTTCTCCAAGCGCCCTTTCGTGCTCAAGGGCGACAGCGGCGAATACAGCTGCGACGCCCTGATCATCGCGACCGGCGCCTCCGCCAAATACCTGGGCCTGCCCTCTGAAGAAGCCTTCATGGGCAGGGGTGTGAGCGGCTGCGCCACCTGCGACGGCTTCTTCTACCGCGGGCAAGAAGTGAGCGTGGTCGGTGGCGGCAACACCGCCGTGGAGGAAGCGCTGTACCTCTCCAACATCGCCAGCAAGGTCACCCTGGTCCACCGCCGCGACGTTTTCAGAGCCGAACCGATCATGATCGACAAGCTGATGGAGAAGGTCGCCGCCGGCCAGATCGAACTCAAGCTGCACAACACACTCGATGAGGTGCTGGGCGACGCCAGCGGCGTGACCGGCGTGCGGCTGAAAAACGTGCAGACCGGCGCCACCGAAGAAGTGGCGGTCAAGGGCTGCTTCATCGCCATCGGCCACAGCCCCAACACCGACATCTTCAAGGGCCAGCTGGAGATGAAAGACGGCTACCTGATCACCCAGTCCGGCAACAACGGCATGGCCACCATGACCAGCGTGCCGGGCATCTTCGCCGCCGGCGACGTGCAGGACCACATCTACCGCCAGGCCATCACCAGCGCCGGTACCGGCTGCATGGCGGCGCTGGACGCCCAGCGCTTCCTGGAGAATTCGTAACCACCCCCGCCGCGCTGCGCGCGAGACCCCTCCTCTGGCGCCTTCGGCTTGGGAGGGGGGCGGCACCTGCGACCGGGCGAAGCCCGTTCCGCGGTGCCCCTGGAACGGAACACCTCCTCCGGCTGCAGGTTTGCGATTGGTCGGAAAATCTGGTTCGTTTCTGGCCAAATTGCATATAATGGCAGGCTTTGCTGCAAAGAGCCCGTGGCTTTGTGTTGCAAATTCGGGTTACCGCCACCCTTGATCTGGCGAGGTGAGGCCCCTACCGCTCGGGTAGCGGCCGTTTGATGAGATCGGAGTGTCCTCATGGCACGCGTCTGCGACGTCACGGGCAAGAAGCCCATGGTCGGGAACAACGTTTCCCACGCCAACAACAAAACCAAGCGCCGGTTCCTGCCGAACCTGCAATACCGCCGTTTCTGGGTCGAGAGCGAAAACCGCTGGGTTCGCCTGCGCGTGTCGGGCGCAGCCCTGCGCCTGATCGACAAGAACGGCATCGACGCCGTGCTCGCAGACCTGCGCGCACGCGGCCAGGCTTAAGGAGCACACACCATGGCAACCAAAGGCGGACGCGAAAAAATCAAGCTGGAATCCACTGCGGGTACCGGCCACTTCTACACCACCACCAAAAACAAGAAGACCACGCCCGAGAAGATGTTGATCAAAAAGTTTGATCCGAAAGCTCGCAAGCACGTGGACTACAAGGAAATCAAGCTGAAGTGATTCGGCGCGATACCTCCCAACAAAAAAAGCCGCTGTTTTCACAGCGGCTTTTTTGTTGCCGGGCCAGCCATCCCAGCGGGTGCTCAGCCCGTGGCCGAGAACTCTTTTTCGTGCATCCACGCGGCGTGTCTGGGCGCGCGGCGGGTCTGTGCCCACTCGTTGAGCATGTCCCACTTCACCTCGTCGAGCTTTTTCAGCATCTCGGGCGTGGCGGTGTTGGCGGCCAGTTCCAGGCGGTGGCCGTTGGGGTCGAAGAAGTAGATGGACTTGAACAGGGTGTGGTCGGTCGGCCCGATCACCCCGATGCCCTCGGCTTCCAGGCGCGCCTTGGTGGTCTCCAGCTCGGCCACCGTGTCCACTTCCAGCGCGATGTGCTGCACCCATTCGGGGGTGTTGGGGTCCCTGCCCATTGCCGGTGCGTTGGGCAGCTCGAAGAACGCCAGCACATTGCCCCCGCCGGCGTCCAGGAAGATGTGCATGTACGGGTCCGGCGCCTTGGTCGAGGGCACCGCGTCTTCGGCGATGGCCAGCACAAAACCCATGTTCAGGTGCTTCTGGTACCACTCGACGGTCTGCTTGGCGTCCATGCAGCGGTAGGCCACATGGTGAATCTTGCGGATGTTCATGGAAGTCTCCTTCGGGTTGAGTCTTGGGGAGTCGCCCAGCACACACCGGGGAACCGGCTTTGCCGGGCCACTGGTGTGGTCCCCCCTTTCAGGGGGGAAGGCGCGTAGCGACGCAGGGGGGTCATGCGTTTTCGCGGGCGATGGCCAGGGCCTGCTTCAACACCGCAATGTCGCCCACCTGGTTGGCCAGCAGCAGGATCAGCTTGGCGTTGAGCAGCTGGCTTTGTTCGTCGCTCAGGTCGCGGTGGGTCTCGATCAGCGCCTCGTAGAAATCGTCGCCGGGCGTGAAATCGCGGAAGTAGCGTTGGCCGGGTTCGGCCAGGTTGGGTTGCAGTTGCAGCGGCATGTCGGGTTCCTCGGGATTCAGACGGCCACGGTTTCGGGGCCGACTTGTGCGGTGGCGCGGGCCAGCGCGGCGCGCACAGCGCTCGGGTCGAAGCGTCGCCAGCGCGCGGCCACGTGCTGGTCGGGGCGCACCAGATAACAGGTGCCAGGGTGGGCGTCCAGGCGCTGGGCCATCAAGCCATCACGGTCGTGCAGCACGGTCATGCCGGGCACGTCACCGGCGTGGGCAGTGACCAGCACCACCGCCACCGGAATGGCGCCAACCGCCAGCGCCGCAGCCTGCGCGCGCAGCACCGGGTCGAGCTGCTCCGCGCGGTCGGCAAAGGCCAGCAGCACGAAACCGTTGCCCAGCTGGTCGAGCAGCCAGACGTCCTGCCCAGCCACGCGCACCGGCGCGTCGTCCAGCGGCGCGCCGGGGACCATGTTGCCTTCGAAGGCATCCACATCCGGGGTGTTCAGCGCCGAGTGCACCAGGAAAGCCGGTACCGACAGGCGGCCGGAGTTCACCAGCTTGCGCGCGAAGGGCTGCGTGCGCGCCAGCTCCAGCGCCGCGTTGCGAAACAGTCGGCTGACCGCGCTCTTGGGCGTGATGAAGTCGGTGGAGCGGGTGGAGTTGCGGAGGTTTTCGTCGGCGGCGTAGGTGCGGTCGGCGTCGTAGGTATCGAGCAGCGCCTCGGGCGCCAGGCCTTTCACCACCAGCGCCAGCTTCCACAGCAGGTCGTCGGTGTCCTGGAAGCCGGAGTTGGCGCCGCGCGCACCAAACGGCGAGACCTGGTGCGCCGCGTCGCCCACGAACAGCAGGCGACCGTGGCGAAAGTGCTTCATGCGCCGGCACTGGAAGGTGTAGATGCTGGCCCATTCGAGCGTGAACTCGCGCTCGTCGCCCAGCATGGCTTTCACGCGCGGGATGATGTTCTCCGGCTTCTTCTCTTCTTCCGGGTCGGCGTCCCAGCCGAGCTGGAAGTCGATGCGCCAGACGTTGTCGCTCTGCTTGTGCAGCAGCACGCTCTGGTTGGGGTGGAACGGCGGGTCGAACCAGAACCAGCGCTCTGCGGGAAAGTCGGCCTTCATGATCACGTCGGCGATCAGGAAGCGGTCCTTGAACACATGGCCTTCGATGTCCAGCCCGAGCTGGCGCCGCACGTTGCTGCGCGCGCCGTCGGCCACGATCAGCCAGTCGGCGTCGATCTCGAACGTGCCGTCGGGCGTTTGCACGCTCACGCGCGCACCGCTGTTCCCGTCATCTCCCAGCGGCTGCACACCCGCCACCTTGTGGTTCCAGCGCAAGTCCACACCGAGTTCCTCGGCGCGCCGCACCAGCGCTTCTTCCAGGTGGTATTGCTGCAGGTTGATCATGCCCGGGCGCTTGTGGCCGGGTTCGGGCACCAGGTCGAAGTGGTAGACCTCTTCTTCGCGCAGGAAGGTGCGACCCACGTTCCAGCTCACGCCCTTGTCCACGATGGTGTCGCCCACGCCCAGGCGGTCCAGGATTTCCAGCGCGCGCTTGGCGTAGCAGACCGCGCGCGAGCCGAACGAGACGCTGTCTTCTTCGTCGAACAGCAGCACCTCCAGCCCCTGCAGGCGCGCGTCGATGGCCGCCGCCAGACCGACCGGACCGGCGCCAATGACCACCAGCGGCCGACGCTGGGGCGCGCCAGCCATCAGGTCGGTGGGCGCCCGGTAGGCGAACTTGGGGTAGCTGTAGCTGGCCATGAGGCTTGTCTCCGAGAGTACCTGTCTGCGCCGGACTGTACTCCAAAATTCAACATTGGTGAATACGTTTCTCTAAACGTAACACCCAACCTGTGCAAACAGCCCTGCTGCGCGCCCAAGCAACAAAGCCCACGGGCCGGGGGTCCATGGGCTTTGTGGGGGCCAGTGCGGTGCCCGGTACCGGCTCAACCGCCTGGTTGGCTGAGTTCTTCCTGTTCTTCCTGTTCTTCCTGCTCTTCTTCGGCGGCCTCCTCCGACTTGACCACCGTCACCGGCACGGGCGAGCTGTGCAGCAGCTCGTGAGACACCGAACCCATCACCGACGCACGCAGGCTGCCCACACCACGGGCGCTCAGGATGATCGCGTCGCAGCCGTGGCGTTCCACCATCTCCACCAGCATCTGCGCGGCGTCGCCGGTGGCCACTTCCTGCTCAACCGCCTGGCCCGCCGCCTCCAGCAAAGCCACCGCCGGGCGCATCAGGTCGTACCCGGCCCCTTCGCTCACCGCTTGCAGCACACCGGGGTCGTGCGCCACCACCATTTCGTACAAAGTGGCGGTGTCTTGCACGTTGGCCACCACAAAGCTCGCCTTGAGCCCGTTGTTCACCAGCGCCAGCGCATGGTGCACCGCCCGCAACGCGGGTTCGGAACCATCGGTGGGAATGAGGATTTTCAGCATGGGTTTCCTTGTTGTCGAGGTCAGATCGGGCGCTCGTTGAGCACGCACCAGTACAGTTCGATGTGTTCGGCCACTTCCATGAACTTGTTGAAGCTGACCGGTTTTTCGATGTAGGAATTGACCCCCAGATCGTAAGCGGTATTGAGGTCGCGGTCTTCCCGCGACGAGGTCAGCACCACCACCGGGATGCGGCGAAAACGCTCGTGGGCCTTGAGCTGGCGCAACACCTCCAGCCCGTTGATCTTGGGCATGTTGATGTCGAGCAGGATCACCGCCGGCAAGGCTTCGCCGGCTTCCCAGCGCGGCATGAAGGCCAGCGCCTCCTCGCCATCGCGCGCCACGTGGATGGTGTTGACGAACTTCTTTTTATTGAAAGCGCGCAGCGTCAGGTCCAGGTCCATCGGGTTGTCTTCCACCAGCAGGATCGGTGGCAGGCTCACAGAGGTGCTCATTCGGGAAACTCCAGGTAAAAAGTGGCCCCGGCGCCCGGTGTGCTTTCGGCCCAGACGCGCCCGCCCATGCGTTGCACCGCCTTGGCCACCAGCGCCAGGCCCACGCCGGTGCCGGGGAATTCTTCCGCCCGGTGCAGGCGCTGGAAGATGCCGAACAGGCGGTCGTGGTATTTCATGTCGAAGCCGACTCCGTTGTCACGCACCCACAGGATACGCCGCCCGGCTTCGCTGCGGCTACCTATTTCCACCCTGGGGGGCTGGCTGTTGTGGCTGAACTTGAGCGCGTTGCCGATCAGGTTGCGCAGCACCACGGCCATGCCTTCGTGGTCCAGCGCCAGGGTGAAGGGTTCCATGTCGAGCTGCAGCTGCACGCCCTGGCGCCGGATGTCGGCCTCATAGCCGTCCAGAATCTGCTGCACCAGTGCCCGCAGCGCCACCGGCTCGGCTTCCATGTCGCGGCGCTCCATGCGCGAGTATTCGAGCAGGTCGGTGATCAGCGCGGCCATCTGCTGCACGCCCTGGCGGATGCGGCGCACGAACTGGCGCCCCTCTTCGTCGAGCCGACTGCCGTACTCCTCCACCAGCAGCTGGCTGTAGCCGTCGATGCCGCGCAGCGGCGCCTTGAGGTCGTGCGAGACGCTGTAGGAAAAGGTTTCGAGCTCCTGGTTGGCCTGGCTCAGCTGCGCGGTGCGCTCGGCCACGCGGCGCTCCAGTTCCTGGTTGATCTGGCGCAGCTGGTCTTCGGCCTGCACCGCTTCGGTGATGTCGTGCAGGGTGCCGATGTAGCGCGGCTTCTGGCCTTGGTCTTCGCGCGAAATGCGCCGCGCGGTGCGGCGCAGCCAGCGCGCCGGACCATGCGCCGTGTTGGTGCGGAACACCAGATCGACCGCCTCCTTACCATCGCGGATGTGCTGCATGTCCTGTGCCACCCGTTGCCGGTCTTCGGGATGGATGCGCTCCAGATACACCTCGTCGCTGGGCGGGCAGGGGCCGGGTTCAAGCCCCAGGTTGCGGAACAGCTGCGCCGACACCACCAGGCGCTGGGTCTGGTTATCCAGCGCCCAACTGCCCAGCAGCGACACCGCCTCGGCCTGTTCCAGCATGTCCTTGGTCTCGTGCAGCGCCTGCGCAGCCAGCAACCGCTCGGTGATGTCCTGGACCGTGGCAAACAGTTGTTTGACCCGACCCGCTTCGTCGCGCACCGCGCGCACGTCGATCTCGGTGTGCACCAGGCTGCCGTCCTTGCGCACAAAGCGTTTGGTCATCCGGTAGCCGTCCCGCACACCGGCCATGACTTCGTCGAACAGCGCCACATTGCGCTCCCGGTCGCCCGGCGGCGTCATCTCGGCCCAGGTCATGCGCAGCAGCTCTTCGCGCGGGTAGCCCAGCATCTCGCACAGGCGGTCGTTCACCTGCAACCAGCGCTTGTCGCTGGGCGAGGAGATCGCCATGCCCAGGAACGGCAGCTCGTAGAACATGCGCAGCAGCTCGGCCTGCTCGCGTTGCGCCCGCTCGGCTTCTTTCTGGGCGCTCACGTCCAGCAGCACGCCGCTGATGCTGATCACCTGAGCGCTGCCGTCGCGCGTCAGGCTGGTGCGGTCGTCCACCCAGGCCCAGCCGCCATCGGCCCGGCGGATGCGGTATTCCTGCCGGTAGGCATCGGGGCCGTGTTCGAAGTAGCCCGCGATTTCAGCATTGACCCGCTGCACGTCGTCCGGGTGAAACAGATCGTTGTACTGCAGCTTGCCGTCGAGAAAATCGGCCGGCGGGTAACCCCACTGCGCCACCGAGTCGCTCACGTAGCGAACCGGCCAGCCCGGCGCGTTGCGCCACTCGATCACCACCAGCGGGGAACGGCCGATGATGTCGCTCAGGCGGCGGATGCGTTCCTGCCCGGCCTGCAACTGCCCGGCCATGCGGTCCGCCGCCGCGCCAATGAGCGCCAGCTCGTCGCGCCCGCCCAGCGCCGCGCGGGCCGAGAGCTGGCCCTGGCCCATGGCACCGAGCGCGCGCGCCAGGGTCTGGGCGCGGCGAAACCACAGCAGGTGCAGCAGCAGCGCCAGCGCCAGCACCGCCGCCCCCAGCACCACGGCCTCGCGGGCCAGCTCGGTCTGCACGTTCAGGCGCGCCAGCGCCAGCGCGTGCTGCAAGTCCACACGCACGCCCAGGTGGTCGCCGTTTCGCAGCGGCACCAGAGCGGTGAGCACCGAGCCTTCACCGGCAAGACCGATTTTGATCACCGTCACCGGCGCAGCGGCGAACAAAGCCCGCAGCCCACCCTGGTCGGGCTCGGCCTGGAGCACTTCACCCACAGAGCGCCCCATGTCCAGCCGCGACAACGACGCCAGCACACGCTGCTGCGGGTCCACCAGATAGGCCCGGTCCAGGCCTTCGTGCAGCGCCAGGCTGCTCACCATGCGGCGCACCAGCAAGGTGTTGTCAACCTCGTTCTGGGCGTCCAGCCGGGACTGCTTGACGCTCAGGCGCTCCAGCAAGTGGCGGCTTTCAGCGGCACGCACCTCGGCCTCGACCGCGCGCATCTGGTGGCCATGGCGCAGGCCCATGGCCACCAGTGAAAACAACACCAGCAGCAAGGGCACCCACCAGCGGGCCGACAAGGTCGGCGAGCCACTCGCCCAGCTCATCGCTCCGCCTCGCTGTGGGCCACGCGCTGTGCCGCTTCGGGGGCCACCAAACGGCCCCAGTCTGGCCGCTCGCGGATCAGCCCCATGGTTTGCAGCGTGGCAGCCAGGCGTTCGGCACCCTGCCCAAGCCTGGGCGGCTGGCCGAGCAGCCAGTCCAGCGACTGCGCCGGGGTGAAGAAGCGCAGCCCCGCCAGCGTGGCGCGGTAGTCGGACGGCGACAAATCCACCCCCGGCGCCAGCAGCTCCGAAGCGCCCTGGGTGTCCTGCTTCAGGGCCGCCCAGCCACGCTGCCAGCCGCGCAACAGCGCGTCCACCTGCTGCGGCTGGTTTTGCAGCACGCTGGCGCGCACCACCAGCACGTCCACGATGTCGCCCGGCATGGCGCTGCTGTCGAACACGGCGCGGTAGCCCGCCGCCCGCAGCGACTCGGACAGCGGCGCATAGCTGATGGCCGCCTGCACGCGCTGGCTCTGCAGCGCCTGCAGGTGCCGTGTGGATTCCAGGTGGACCAGCGTCACGTCGGAGGCCTGCAGTTGGCCCGCCTCCAGCAGGCGCTGCAGCATCAAAGCCCCTACCGTGCTCTGCTCGACCGCAATGGCCTGGCCCTTAG
>PNMN01000054.1 GCA_013823655.1 Comamonadaceae bacterium
GCTGTCGCGCGCGGCGGACGACTGGAAAGGGCGGCGCGGCCATGTGCAGGACGCCGTGCTGGCCGACCACCCCGAACTGTCGGAACACGCCATCTACCTCTGCGGGTCGCCCAACATGATCCACGATGCCAAGACCGCGTTCGCCGCCCATGGCGCGAGCATGGACCACCTCTACGCCGACAGTTTTGTATTCCAGGCGGTCTGAGGCTGAGAGGAAATCGGTCATGCCCGCCTTGACGCCCCAAAACCACCGCCAGTCGCGTTGCAAATGCGCGCCGTAGCCCGAGCTACGGCTGTGCTTTGCGCCTTGCTGGCAGCGCTTTGGGACGCCCTTTCGGGCACGCCCAATTCCCTCCCAGCCCCTGAGCGCTGCACGCGCGTCCAAACAAAAAAGTCGGCTTCGCGCCGACTTTTTATTGGCTGCAGGGCGCCGCCTCAGCCCATCAGCCGCTTGAGCGCTTCCTGGTACTTGGCCGCTGTCTTCTCGATCACCTCTTTGGGCAGGCGCGGCGCCGGGGCCGTCTTGTCCCAGGGCTGGCCGCTCACCTTGGCGGTCTCCAGCCAGTCGCGCAGGAACTGCTTGTCGTAGCTCGGCGGGTTCTGGCCCACCACGTAGCTCTCCAGCGGCCAGTAGCGCGAAGAATCGGGCGTCAGCACCTCGTCCATCAGCACCACGGTGCCGGTCTTGTCCAGGCCGAACTCGAACTTGGTGTCCGCGATGATGATGCCCTTCTGGAGCGCGATCTCGGCTGCGGCCTTGTACAGCGCAATCGCCTTGTCGCGGATCTGCACGGCGATGTGCGCGCCGACCATGGCCACGGTCTGTTCGTAAGTGATGTTCTCGTCGTGCTCGCCCATCTCGGCCTTGGCCGCCGGGGTGTAGATCGGCTCGGGCAGCTTGCTGGCATTCAGCAGGCCATCGGGCAGCGGCACGCCGCAGACCGAGCGGCTGTCCTGGTATTCCTTCCAGCCGCTGCCGGCCAGGTAGCCGCGCACCACGGCCTCCACCGGAATCGGCTTGAGCCGCTGCACCAGCATGGAGCGACCGGTGATCTGGGGCACTTCTTCGGCCGAGACCACGCTCTCGGGCGCATCACCGGTGAGGTGGATCGGGCAGATGTTCAGACCCTTGGGGCCGAGCCGGTCGAACCAGAACAGGCTGAGCTGGGTCAGCAAAGCGCCCTTGCCCGGAATCGGTTCGCCCATGATCACGTCGAAGGCACTGATGCGGTCGGACGCCACCATCAGGATGCGGTCGTCGCCCACGGCGTAGTTGTCGCGCACCTTGCCGCGCGCGAGCAGCGGCAGGGAGTTCAGGGCGGAGGTGTGCAGGGCGGTGGTCATGATCGGGCGCGCAGGACAGGTGACAGCCAAGAAAAAGCCCGGTGACCGAACAGTCAACGGGCTCCAAACCATTCCGGACGATTATCGCAGGCTCGGGGTCCATCACCCAGCGGGTCAGCAACGAGCACAGGTCAACGACGCCCGCTCAGGCTGAGGCAGCCTCTTTGTAAAACAGTTGCCGCCCCACCGCCCGCGGCGGCTGCGTCACCACCGCGTCGTGGATGGCGCCGATGTGCTGCGGCGTCGTGCCACAACACCCACCCACGATGTTCACCAGGCCCTCGGCGGCGAACTCGCGCAGCAGGCGGCTGGTCACCTCGGGCGTTTCGTCAAAGCCGGTGTCGCTCATGGGGTTGGGCAGGCCGGCGTTGGGGTAGCAGCTGATGAAGGTGTCGCCCGCGACCCTGGCCAGTTCCTGGATGTAGGGGCGCATCAGCGTGGCGCCGAGTGCGCAGTTCAGGCCCACCGCCAGCGGCTGGATGTGGCGCACGCTGGCCCAGAAGGCGCTGACGGTCTGGCCGCTCAGGATGCGGCCGGAGGCGTCGGTCACGGTGCCGCTGATGATGACCGGCAGCCGCTCGCCGCTGTTCTCAAAGTACTCGTCGATGGCGAACAGCGCGGCCTTGGCGTTGAGGGTGTCGAAGATGGTTTCGACCAGCAGCACGTCGGACCCGCCTTCCACCAGCGCTTCCACCTGTTCGTAGTACGCCGCGCGCAGCTGTTCAAACGTCACGTTGCGCGCGCCGGCGTCGTTCACGTCGGGGCTGATGCTGGCGGTCTTGGGCGTCGGGCCGAGGGCGCCGGCCACGAAGCGCGGCTTGTCGGGCGTGCTGTGTTTGTCGCAGGCGGCGCGCGCCAGCCGGGCCGAGGCCAGGTTCATCTCACGCGCCAGGTCGGCCATGTCGTAGTCTTCCTGCGCGATGGTCGTGGCGCCGAAAGTGTTGGTCTCGATCAGGTCGGCACCCGCCGCGAGGTAGCTCTCGTGGATGTCGGTGATCACGTCCGGGCGCGTCAGGCTGAGCAGTTCGTTGTTGCCCTTCACGTCCTTGTGGAAGTCGGCAAAGCGTTCGCCCCGGTACTGCGCCTCACCCAGCTTGAAACGCTGGATCATGGTGCCCATGGCGCCGTCGAGGATGGCGATGCGTTGCGAGAGGATGGCGGGCAGCGCCTGGGCGCGGGTGTAGACATTCGGCTTCATGCCCCGATTGTAGGAAACCACCCCGTGCGAGGCCGCGTGCGCGCCGGGAGGCCCGGGCGCATCCCCGACAATAGGCACCATGAAACACCTGACCCCCAAGGCAGCCTGGACCTGGCTGCAGGCCGAGACGGCGCGGCGCACCGCGCAGGGCCAGGACGTGCCGCTGTTCGTGGACGTGCGCATGGAGATCGAATCGCTCTATGTCGGCCGCCCGCCGGGAGTTGTGCACATCGCCTGGTACGAATACCCGGACCTGAGCGCCAACCCGCTGGCCTTTGCCGCTGCGCTGGAGACGCAGGCCGGCGCGAAAGACCGCCCCATTCTGCTGATCTGCCGCAGCGGCAAGCGCACGCTGGACGCGGGCGCCGCACTGGAAGCGGCGGGCTTTACCGATGTGGCGCACGTGGTGCACGGCTTCGAGGGCGATCTGGACGACGCCTTCAAGCGCTCCAGCCTCAACGGCTGGCGGTTCGAAGGCCTGCCCTGGGAACAGATGTGATCGACATCTCGACCGAAGGCGAAACCCTGGAAGCCTGCGCCGGTGTTTTGCAGGCGGTGTTTGGCTACGACGCCTTTCGCGGCCCGCAGGCCGAGATCGTCCAGCACGTGAGCACCGGCGGCGACGCCCTGGTGCTGATGCCCACGGGCGGCGGCAAGTCGCTGTGTTACCAGATCCCGGCCATCGTGCGCGAGCGCGGCGGCCACGGGCTGACGGTGGTGGTGTCGCCACTGATCGCGCTGATGCACGACCAGGTGGGCGCACTGCTCGAAGCCGGGGTGGCTGCGGCGTTTTTGAACTCCAGCCTGAGCGGCGAAGAAGCGCAGGCGATCGAGAAGCAGATGCTGCGCGGCCAGATCACGCTGCTCTACGCCGCGCCCGAGCGCCTGACCACGCCGCGTTTCCTGGCGCTGCTCGATTCGCTGCACGAGCGCGGCCAGCTCAGCCTGTTCGCCATCGACGAGGCGCATTGCGTGAGCCAGTGGGGCCACGACTTCCGGCCCGAGTACCGCGCGCTGGTGGTGCTGCACGAACGCTTTGCCAGCGTGCCGCGCGTGGCCCTCACCGCCACGGCGGACGATCTGACGCGCGAAGACATCGTGACGCACCTGCAGCTGCAGGACGCACGCCGCTTCGTCAGCAGCTTCGACCGCCCGAACATCCGCTACACCATCGTCGAGAAGAAAGACGGCACCCAGCAGTTGCTGCGCTTCATCCGCGACGAGCACACCGCTGCGGGCGGGCACGACGCAGGCATCGTCTACTGCCAGTCGCGCAAGCGGGTCGAAGAAGTGGCCGGCATGTTGTGCGACGCGGGCTGCAACGCCTTGCCGTACCACGCCGGGCTGGACGCCGCTGTGCGCCAGAAACACCAGGACCGCTTCCTGCGCGAAGAGGGCCTGATCATGGTGGCCACCATCGCCTTCGGCATGGGCATCGACAAGCCCGACGTGCGCTTTGTGGCGCACCTGGACATGCCGAAGAACATCGAGGGCTACTACCAGGAGACCGGCCGTGCCGGGCGCGACGGCGAGGCCGCCAACGCCTGGATGGTCTACGGCCTGCAAGACGTGGTGAACCAGCGCCGCATGATCGACGAAAGCCCTGCGGCCGACGAGTTCAAGCAGGTGCTGCGCGGCAAGCTTGATGCGCTGCTCACGCTGGCCGAAGCCAGCGACTGCCGACGGGTGAGGCTGCTCGAATACTTTGGCGAAAACTACCAGGGTCCCGACTCGCCAACCACCGGCCGCAGCGCAGGGCCGCCCCAAGCAAGGCCAGCCCCCCCGGGGGGCAGCGAAGGACACGAAGTGCCGAGCGTGGGGGTCCAATGCATGAACTGCGACAACTGCATTTCGCCGCCCGCGCTGGACGACGCCACCGAGTCCGCGCGCAAGCTGCTCTCGTGCATCTACCGGGTGCAGCAGTCCAGCGGCATGGCGTTCGGCGCCGGGCACATCATGGACATTCTGCGCGGCAAGGTGACCGACAAGGTCACGCAGCACGGCCACGACAAGCTCAGCACCTTCGGCATCGGCGCCGACCTGGGCGAAACGCAGTGGCGCGCGCTGATGCGCCAGCTGATCGCGCGCGAAGCCATCAGGGTGGATTCGGCGCACTTCAACACCCTGCACCTGGCCGACGCGGCGCGCGCCATCCTGAAGGGCGAGGCGCCGGTCTGGCTGCGGCACGCGAGCGAGAAAAAGACCGCCGCGCGCAGTTCGCGCAGCAGCAAGAGCGCAACGGCGCCCGACGGCCAGCCGCTCAGCCTGGCCGAGCGCGACTGCCTGGACGCCCTCAAGGCCTGGCGCGCCGGGGTGGCGCGCGAACACAACCTGCCGGCCTTCGTGATCTTTCACGACGCCACGTTGCGCGCGATTGCCGCTCAACAACCGCGCGCCATGGCCGATCTGGAGGGCATCTCGGGTCTGGGCGAGAAAAAGCGCGCGGCCTACGGTGCCGACGTGCTGCGCGTGGTGAGCGCTTTCGTTTGAGTCGCCTGCCAGCACCGTGAACCATCGTCTGATGCGGCGATTTCTGAATCACCGCCCGTCGGAAGCGGGGTGGCGTTTTGGAATTTCTGCCTCAAGTGGCGCGTTGTCGGGTCGAAGTGGAGTTTGTAGCCATCAGCGGTTTGACTGGCGCTTGCCCCCTTCCGGAGCCCAACATGTTCTTCAAGCTGCCCTGGTTCGGTAAAACCGACACCGAGAAATACCACGACACGGAAGTTCTGGAGCTGGACTTTCTGGTGGACGAATTCCACGACGCCATGGCCGACATCCAGGACCCGCTGCGCACCCGCCTGCACGCGGCGCTGATCTCCTGCCAGAGCCCCAAGGACCTGTGGTTCCTGCGCGGCAAGTTGTTCAACCTGATTTCCAAACACCACTGCGAGCGCGTGGCGCACGAGCGCGTGGCGCGGCTCGACCAGAAGCTGCAATTCTTCGTCGGCCACCACCCGGACCACACGCCGGAAGACCTGCCTTCGGGGCCGATGGCCTTGCTGCATTGACCCCTGCGTTTCATCCGGGGCGCGGCCCCGCAGCATGAAAGTCAGCGGATCAACAACACCGGCACCTCACAGTGCGCCAGCACCTTGGTGGTCACGGAGCCCATGATCAGGTTGCCCAGCGCGCTGTGGCCGTGCGAACCCATCATCACCAGATCAAACTTCCCGGCGTTGGCGGCCTTGGCGATCTGTTCGCCCGGCTGTCCCACTTTGTGCAGGACATCGGGGTTGATGTCGTGGCGCTTGAGGAACTTCACCACCGGGGCGGTGACTTTCTCGGCTTCTTCGCTGTAGTAGCTGTTGGCCACATCAGCGCCCACCGCAGCGCGGGCGGGGTGGCAGCGGGGATTGCACGGTGAACAGGGTGTACGCGTTCCTGGCGCTGAACACCTCCTCGTGGGTGGCCAGGTAGGCGAGCATTTTTTTGGTGTACGGACTGCCGTCAACGGCCAGCAGAATCTTCATGGTGTATCTCCGGTTGCGGGTTCAGCGCACCAGTGTACGCGCTGCCCGCCGCCCATCTTGACCGGTTTTCCACATCGATGATCAGCGCAGGCCTGAACCCGGTCTGCTCGTTCTTGCTCGCGTATCCCAGTGGATTGGCCACGATGCGGCAGCGGCCCACCCGCAGGTCGGTCGGGCAGTGCAGGTGGCCGTGCAGCCAGAGGTCGGCCAGTGGCAACAGATCGTCCAGCGCGTTGCAGAAACCGGCCGTTCCCGGGCTGTGGCCGTAGCGCGGATCGGCGCTGTGCAGCGTGGGTGCGAAGTGCGTCACCACCACCGTGCTGCCGTCGAACGGTCGCTCCAGCGCCTCGCGCAGCCAGGCCTGGCAGTCCAGTCCCAGGGCGCGCATCGCCTCGGCGTCGAACAGGGCGCCGCCGCGTTGCCCGGCCATCTTGCGGAGGTAGAAATTGGCGGCCCGAAAGGCCTTGTGGCGCGCGCGCAGGCGTTCGGTTTCTGTGGGCGCACGGACCCCGCCGCCGACCCGCCCCAAGGGTGGGCCATCCAGTCCCGCCAGGGCGTCGTAGTCGCTCCAGAGTGTGGTGCCGACGAAGCGCAGGCCCTGGATGAGCGCGGTCTCGCGCTCCAGCCACTGGATGCCCAGGCGATCACAGGTGGCGCGCAGACCGTGGTGGGCGGCATCGACATCGAGCGCGTCGTACTCGTGGTTGCCGGGCACAAAGAGCACCGGCACCGGCCAGCCAGCGAACTGGGGCAGGGGCGAGAAGCGCCGCAGACCCCAGTCGGGCTCGGCCATCACGCTGCCGTCCTTGCGCCGCTGGTAGGAGCCGATGTCGCCAGCCAGCACCAGCAGGTCGGCGCCGGGCGCGGGCGTGGCGACGAAGCCGGGATCGGCTTCCAGGTGCAGGTCGCTCAGCAGCTGGATTTTCATGCCCGCATTGTCGTGCAGGCCTGGGTCATGGGCGCCGGGGTGGCGCTCTCAAAACCCCGTGCCGAAGCCCGTTCCACCGCGTGGCGCAGCCAGCCGTGGGCGCTGCTGTGCGCTGCCCGACGGTGCCAGAGCGCGTCCACGTGCACCGCGGGCACCGGCAGCGGCAGCTCGCACAGCGCCAGTTCATGTTCCATGCCGGTGGCGCCCACAAAGTGGCGCGGCAGCACGGTCAGCAGGTCGGTGGTGGCGACCACGCGCCCGGCGGTGAAGAACTGGTTCACCGTCAGCACCACGCGGCGCTGCAGCGAGCGCGCCGCCAGCGCTTCGTCGACAAAGCCAAACGGCCGACCGGAAAAGCTCACCAGCAGATGCCGCGCGGCGCAGTAGGTGTCCAGGTCGATGGGCCGCCCGGCCAGCGGGTGGCCACGGCGCATCACCACCACGTACTCACCGTCGTACAGGCGCTGGTGCAAAAAGCGCGGCGTGTGTTCCTGCAGGTGGGCGGCGCTGAGCTCGGCCAGCACACCGGGAAAGTGGCCGATGGCCAGTTCGACCGTGCCCGATTCCAGCAGCTCGCGCGGATCGCGCGTGGTCAGCGGCAGCACGCGCAGCTTGGCGCCGGGCGCTTCGTTCTGCAGGATGTTGACCAGCCCGGGCACGATCTTGGCGGCGGTGGCGTCGGCCATGGCGATGACGAAGGCGTTGCGCGCGCTGGCCGGGGAGAAGCCGCCGGGCGACAGCGACTCGCGCAGTTGCCGCAGGGCGTCGCGCACCGTGGGCCACAGCGCCAGCGCCGCCGCCGTGGGCGCCACCCCGTAGCCGGAGCGCCGCACCAGCTCGTCGCCCAGCGTTTCGCGCAGGCGCTTGAGCGCGTTGCTCACGGCCGGTTGTGTCATCGCCAGGTTGTGGGCCGCGCGCGTGAGGTTGCGCTCGGCCATCACCTCGTCAAAGACACGCAGCAGGTTCAGGTCCAGGGTGCGGAAGTTCGGCTCATTCATATGTTTTATGAATGTAATGCATCACAAAAATAAACTGGCACTGAATGAGGGTTTACCCTAGCATCCATCCGTCCACAAGACATTTGTTTTCCAAGGAGTCCGTCATGAGCACTGTTTTCTCCCCCTCTCCCGCCGCGCTGGGTCTGGACGCTGCCGCCGCAGTCCCTGGGCAGTACAAGCCCGACCGCTCCGACGGCGCCCGTGGCCTGGCCGCGATGTTGCTGGCCGCGGGCGTCGCCGCGCTGGTGGTGCTGGCCGACCGGTTGATCGACACCTGGGCCGATGGGCACCTGTTCCTGGGCTGGGTTGCGCTGTGGGTGGTGATTTTTGCCGGCTCGGTGCTGTTCGCCGGCACCGCCCGCCGCCTGGCCCGCAGCACGCTGCGCGCGCTCGACAGCTGGTCGCGTTCGCTGGCCGAAGCCCGCGCCGAAGCCCGGCTCTGGGAGCTTGCCAAGCTCGATCCGAGGTTGAAGGCGGAACTGATCCAGGCCCGTGCCCGTGCCGCAGCGCAAGCCGATGAGCCGGTGCTGGCGCCGCACGATTTCAGTCGGGCGCTGGCCCCGATGGGGCTGGAGCCCGGGCTCGCATCGCCCGCGCAACTGCGCCGCTTTGCCGAGACCGAAAGGCGTCGTCACGCCGGGTATCTGCCCTACCTCTGATCCTATTGATCTCCCCGCAGCGTGCCCGTCGGAGGCTGGCATGCCAAGCACCTCGTCGGCAACCCCTCTGGTCCACGACGCCCTGCGCCCGGTCCTCTGCGGCACGCCGCATGTGGTTTTCACGGGCTCGGGATCGGTCCTCCGGGGGGCGTTGCCGGTTTCGCTGCAGCGTTACGCGTTTTCGAGGCGCTTTTCCAGCGCCGCCTTGGTTTCGATCAGGGCCTTGGGCAGGTGGTAAGCCAGCTGTTCGAAGTGGGCGTCGTGCAGTTTGAACTCTTCCACCCAGGCTGCCTTGTCGATGCTGGTCACGGTCTTGAACTGCTCGGCGCTGAAGTCCAGGCCGGTCCAGTTGATTTCGGCGTAGGCCGGCGCGGTGCCGAACATGGTGGTTTCGCCCTGGGCCTTGCCTTCGATGCGGTCGATCATCCACTTGAGCACGCGCATGTTGTCGCCATAGCCCGGCCAGACGAACTGGCCAGCGGCGTTCTTGCGGAACCAGTTGACACAGAACATCTTGGGCAGGCTGCCACCGGTCCGGGTCACGGCCTGCTCCATGTTGAGCCAGTGCTGGAAGTAGTCGCTCATGTTGTAGCCGCAGAACGGCAGCATGGCGAACGGGTCGCGCCGCACCACGCCCTGCGCGCCAAAGGCGGCGGCGGTGGTCTCGCTGCCCATGGTGGCGGCCATGTAGACGCCCTCGGTCCAGCTGCGCGCTTCGGTCACCAGCGGCACCGTGGTGCTGCGGCGGCCACCGAACAGGAAGGCGTCGATCACCACACCGCCCGCGTCGTCCCACTGCGGGTCCAGCGCCGGGTTGTTGGTGGCGGCGACGGTGAAGCGCGAGTTCGGGTGCGCGGCCTTGACGCCCTTTTCCTTGGCGATGGCCGGGCTCCAGTGATTGCCCTGCCAGTCGATCAGGTGCTCGGGCACCAGGCCGGTGTCTTTCTCCATGCCTTCCCACCACACGTCGCCGTCGTCGGTCAGGGCCACGTTGGTGAAGATCACGTTCTGGTCCAGCGAGCGCATGCAGTTCGGGTTGGTGTGCATGTTGGTGCCGGGCGCGACGCCAAAGTAACCCGCTTCGGGGTTGATGGCGTAGAGCTTGCCGTCGGCGTGCGGCTTGACCCAGGCGATGTCGTCGCCGATGGTGGTGACTTTCCAGCCGGGAAAGGCGCTTTCGGGCGGCACCAGCATGGAGAAGTTGGTCTTGCCGCAGGCGCTGGGGAAGGCCGCCGCCACGTGGTACTTCTTGCCCTCGGGATTCGTCACGCCCAGGATCAGCATGTGCTCGGCCAGCCAGCCCGGGCCACCGGAGGGGCCTTCAGATGCCGTGCGGCCCATGCACGAGGCGATGCGCAGCGCAAAGCACTTTTTGCCCAGCAGCGCGTTGCCGCCGTAGCCCGAGCCGTAGCTCCAGATTTCGCGCGTCTCGGGGAAATGCACGATGTACTTGGTCTTGGGGTTGCAGGGCCAGGGGGTGCTGTCCTGTTCGCCAGCCGCCAGCGGCGCGCCCACGGTGTGCATGCAGGGCACGAAGTCGCCGTCGGCACCGAGCACGTCGTACACCGCCTTGCCCATGCGGGTCATCAGCTTCTGGTTCACCACCACGTAGGCGCTGTCGGTCAGTTCGATGCCGATGTGGGCGATGTGCGAGCCCAGCGGGCCCATGGAGAACGGCACCACGTACATGGTGCGCCCGGCCATGCAGCCGTCAAACAGCGGCTGCAGCGTGGCGCGCATGTCGGCCGGGGCCATCCAGTTGTTGGTCGGGCCGGCGTCTTCCTTCTTCTCGGAGCAGATGTAGGTGCGGTCTTCCACGCGCGCCACGTCCGACGGGTCGGTGCGGGCCAGGAAGCTGCCCGGGCGCTTGGCCGGGTTGAGCTTGGTGAAGGTGCCGGTGTCGACCAGTTCCTGGCACAGGCGGTCGTACTCTTGCTGGCTGCCGTCGCACCAGCAGACGCTGGCGGGCTTGCACAGGGCCACCATGTCGGCCACCCAGGCGACCAGTTGGGCGTTCTTCACATACGAAGGGGTGTTCAGGTTGAGGCCCTGCATCACGGGAGAGTTCATCGAAAAGGCTCCGGTAGTTTTCAAATCGGCGGTCTCAAGAGACACCAACAGCCGCTGGCCACAAATGAATGTGGCGGGCGGCTGTGCAAGTTCCCTTGTGCAAAAGGGGGGTCGGCGCCGGTGCTGCGGTGCGGTTAGCGGGTGCAGCGAGATGGGCAAAAGGCGGGTGGGTGAACCCGGGTTCTGACTCCGCGTGTCGGCCTGTGCCCTGATTTTATGAAGGCGTCGGGTCAGTTACCGGTCAGTTACATGCAAAACACGCATAACCTGATGCCTGTTTGTGGGTCCCTTGGCGCAGCGCGCCAAAAAAAGCCGGAGCACCCTGACGGGCCTCCGGCGGACATCGGGCGTGGAGTTGATCAGGCCATGGACACAGCGATGAACGCCAGCAGGAAGATCAGCACGGCACCGGCCACGGGCAGCACGATGGGCATCAGGGGAACGATGGACTCCACCACGTCTTGCGGCTGGTCGGTGGGGCTGTCGTGATGGTCGTGGGACATGGCGTGCTCCAGATGGATTGACAAAAATCAACGGCGATTCTAGTGCAGTGCTTCAGAGCAGGGTGGTGTCGAAACCGGCTTCGCGCAGCCGCGCGATCACCTGGTTGATGTGTTCGCGCCCGCGCGTCTGCAGCACCAGTTCGATCGCCACGTTCTGCGCCGCCAGCAGGGTGAAGGCGCGCTGGTGGTGCACCTCGTTGATGTTGGCACCCGCCTCGGCCACGATGCCGGTGATGCGCGCCAGGTTGCCCGGCACGTCGCGCGCGTTCACCTGCACGCGCGCCAGCCGCCCGGCGCGCACCATGCCGCGTTCGATGATGGAGGCCAGCAGCAGCGGGTCGATGTTGCCGCCGCACAGCACCAGCCCCACCTTCTGCCCGGCAAAGCGCCCGGGGTACTTCAGCAGCGCGGCCAGGCCGACGGCGCCGGCCCCCTCCACCAGCGTCTTTTCGATCTCCAGCAGCATCACGATGGCCTGCTCGATGTCGCCCTCGTCGACCAGCAGCAGGTCGTCCACCTTGTCGCGCACGATGGCCGTGGTGATGTCACCCGGCGTGCCCACGGCAATGCCCTCGGCGATGGTGCTGCTGCCCTGTGGCAGGTGGGTGCCCTGGATGGCATTGAACATGGCGGGGAAGCGCTCGGTCTGCACGCCGATGATGCGGATGCCGGGTTTGATGGCCTTGGCCGCCGTGGCCATGCCGGCGATCAGGCCGCCGCCGCCGACGGCGATCACCAGCGTGTCCAGGTCGGGCTGCACGCGCAGCATCTCCAGCGCCACCGTGCCCTGGCCGGCCACGATGGCTTCGTCGTCGTAGGGATGCACAAACACCAGACCCTCGCGCGCGGCCAGCTCGCGGGCGTGGGCGCGCGAGGCGTCCAGCGTATCGCCGTGCAACACCACCTCGGCGCCAAAACCGCGCGTGCGCTCGATCTTCACGCCGGGCGTGAAGCGCGGCATCACGATGACGGCGCGCAGGCCCAGGCGCTGCGCGTGGTAGGCCACACCCTGGGCGTGGTTGCCCGCGCTCATGGCGACCACGCCGCGCGCCCGCTCTTCGGGTGTGAGTTGCGCGAGCTTGTTGCAGGCACCGCGCTCCTTGAACGAGGCGGTGTACTGCAGGTTCTCGAACTTCAGGAACACCTGACAGCCGGTGAGCTGCGAGAGCGTGCGCGACTCCACGCAGGGCGTGTCGAGCACCTGGCCTGCGAGCCGCTGCGCGGCGGCTTCAATGTCATGTCGATTCAGCATGGCGCGATGGTAGACCCTGCGCGCTGGCGGGCGTCCCCGGGAAAAGCCGCACAAATCCGTCACGGCTGCTCCATCCATCGCTTCCATGAAGCATCAAGCTGGGTTATGGTCCGCTCAAGGTCGGGGGTTCCGGCTGTGCGTCCCCTGTTGTCACGACTGGAGGTGTCCGAATGCCCAAACGCCTGTTGCAGCCTGCCGTGCCTGCGACGCGCGCCATGCCAGAGTTGCGCGAGGCCCGCGAGCCGCGCCACGCGGTGGCGCTGGACGCGCGGGTGTTCGTGCCGCCCGGTCTGCGCCATGCGCCGGTGCTGGACCTCATGTGTTCGCACTTCGTGCTCACGCTGGCTGCGCGCCAGGGGCCGCGCTTCAACGTGCGGCGCGATCTCAACACCTTGCTGGCGCTGGCGGGCCGCCATCTTGTCTGGCCGCAGACCGTGCTCTCGCGCCTGCGCGAATTCCTGCAACGCCGCTGCAAGGACAACGAACTCTGGAGCGGTCACGGCAAACTCTCCACCGCCGCTTTCATGGAGCGCTACGGCCTGTGGCGCGGCCCGTACGAAGAAGGCACGCTGTTCTTTTACCTGGACGAATACGCCAAGGAGTCGCCGAAAGATTTGCTCTCGGTGCTGGCCGTCACCGGCGAGTGGCTCTGCCAGGCGCTGAAGAAGCAGTCCACCCTGGTGGAAAAAAACATCGACGCGCTGGCCGGGCTGCTGCAGCTCAACCGCGCCGAACGCGCGCTGCTGCTGTACGGCACGCTGGCGCGCTACCAGCGCGACCTGCGCTCCATCCTGGTCGAGTTCAAGGTCAACAACGCGCCCGAAGCCTATGCGGCGATTGCGGCCGTGGCGGGCGTGAAAGCCAGCGAAGTCGGCGAAGCGCTGCGCGCCGGTTCGCGGCTGGAGCGCATCGGCATGGTGGAGAACCTGATCTCCGAGCACAACATCACCGACCTGGCCGACCTGATGAAGGTGAGCGAAAAGCTGCCGCCGGTGCTGATGCGCGAGTACCGCAGCGAGAGCGAACTGATGGCGGTGTTCACCCGCCCGGCGGCGCGCTCCACGCTGAACACCAACGATTTCGACTACGTGGGCGACGACGTCAAGCTGCTCTGCGGCCTGCTGCGCGAAGCGGTGGCGCGCAAAGAACCGGGTGTGAACGTGCTGCTCTACGGCCCGCCCGGCACCGGCAAGACCGAGCTGGCGCGCGTGGTGGCGCAAGCGGCGGGACTGGAGCTGTTCGAAGTGGAGTACGCCGACCGCGACGGCAACGCGCTCAGTGGCCGCGACCGCTACCGCTCGCTGCAGATCGCCCAGGTGTTCCTGAAAGGCACGGCGCATTCGGCGCTGCTGTTCGACGAGGTGGAAGACGTGTTCCCGCCCATCAGCAGCGAGGCCGCGCAGTACATGGCGCGGGCCGAACAGGTGAGCGCGCCGCCGAGCGCCAGCGTCAGCGGCAAGGCCTGGGTGAATCAGATCCTCGAATCCAACGCCGTGCCCACGGTCTGGGTGACCAACCGCATCGAGCAGATCGACCCGGCGTTTCGCCGCCGCTTTGCCTACCACCTGGAGTTGAAGAGCCCGCCGCCCGGCGCGCGCGAACAGTTGGTGCGCAAGACGCTGGAAGGCGCGCCGGTGTCGGACGCGCTGGTGGCGCGCCTGAGCGCGCGCAAGGGCCTCACGCCAGCGCAGATCCGCACCGCGCTGCGCTTCGCCCACCTGGCGTCAGTGCCCGCCAAGGCAGCGGGGCGCCGCAAGCTGGGTGCAGCGGGCCCGATGCTCGACGAGCTGATCGAGCGCCAGCTCAAGAACGCCGACCAGGCCCTGGGCCGTCGGCCCGACGCGGTGCAGCGCCCCAGCGTCACCCAGTACAGCCTGGACATGCTCAACGTCGAGTCGCGCCACGAGCTGCCGCGCATCATCGCTGCCCTCAAGGCGCGCGGGCACGGCTGCCTGTGTTTCCACGGCGCCCCCGGCACCGGCAAGACGGCGCTGGCCGAGCACATGGCCCAGCAACTGGACCGCCCGCTCATGATCCGCCGTGCCAGCGACCTGGTGAGCAAGTTCGTGGGCGAGACCGAACAGCAGATGGCCG
>PNMN01000055.1 GCA_013823655.1 Comamonadaceae bacterium
GCGGGTTGTCATTGGGCCGCACTTGACAAAAATCAAATACGAATCAGTCTTATTTGATTACAATCACCCTGCTGCAAGGCCCAGCAACGGCTGGTTGATCTGAACGGCCATCCGTCGGTCGACCTGCGCCAACCCCTCTTTTCCCCTTCACCACCCGAAAGGCGCGCGATGCGACCGAACCCGTCTCCTGTTGCCCTGGCGCTGCTGTGCGCTTTCCCGCTGGCCCACGCCGCCGACGACGCATCGACACTGCCCACCGTGTCGGTGACAGCCAAGGGTTATGCGGCCGATGAGCTGGAAACTCCGGTGTCCACGACCTCGATGGACCGCCAGGCACTGCGACGCAAACAGGCGCAGAACGTGGGTGAGGCCCTGCGCGGCGAACCCGGCCTGAGCGTGGCCAGCGACGGCGCGCAGGGCCAGAACCCGGTGATCCGCGGCCTGAAGAAAGAAAGTGTGGTGCTGCTGGTCGATGGGGTGCGCATGAACTCGGCCCAGCCGCAGGGGGCGATCGCTTCGTTCATGTCGCTGGGCCTGGCCGAACGCGTCGAGGTGGTCAAGGGTCCGGCGTCGGTGCTGTACGGCACCGGCGCGCTGGGCGGCGCCATCAACGTGCGTCTGCCGCAGGCGCGCTTTGACGCGCCGCTCGGTTTCGACACCTCGGCCAGCTTCGACAGCGCCAGCAGCGGTCTGCGCGGCAGCGGCCTGTTGCGCGCCTCCAGCGGCGACCACGCGCTGATGCTCGGCGGCTCGCTGGCGCGCATCGACGACCACAAGGCGCCGTCGGGCACGGTGGCACTGACCGGTTACGACAGCGATGCGCTGATCGCGCAGTACCGCTACCGCATCGATGCGAAGCAGCAACTGCGCGCCTCGGTGCAGCAGCAAACCGACAAAGACGTCTGGTACCCCGGTTCGAAGCGGCCGCACGCCAACGCGGCGGTGGTGGGCAACACCATCGTGCATTCGCCCGATCAGCAGCGCCAACTGCTGGAACTGGGCTTTGAACGCAAGGGCTCGGGTGAGCAGCCGCTGAACCTGGACGTGCGCGTGTACCGCCACGACGTGGACCGCACCATCCAGTCGCGCAGCGACAGGTTGCAGCGCGACATTGGCCAGACCGATGTGAGCTTCTCCACCGACGGCATCGACGCCAAAGCCGACTGGCTGATGAACGAACAGCACCTGCTGTCTTTTGGCGTCAATGCCTGGCGCATGCAGGCCTCGCCCGAACGTTATCTGGCCAGCCCGACCCCGCTGTCGCCGCTGGTGCGCAACGTCCCGTTCAGCGCTGGCGAGCTGCGCTCGATGGGCGTCTTCCTGCAGGACGACATGCGCTTTGGCAAGCTCAACGCGCTGGTCGGCCTGCGCCACGACACGGTGCAAGGCGATGCCGCGTCGATGAACAACGGTGCGGTCACGAGCGGCCTGAACCGCAAGGACAGCGCCACGACCGGCAGCCTGGGCCTGATCTACCAAGCCGCGCCGCTGCTGCGCCCGTTTGCCAACCTCGCACGCGGCTTCCGTGCGGGCGAGATGCGCGAGCGCTTTGAGGCCTCGCCGCGGGGCGACGGCTACCATTACATCGGCAACCCGCAGATCAGGCCCGAGTTCGCGACCCAGTTCGAGATCGGCCTCAAGGGCGCCAGCGCTGCCCTCACCTACAGCGCGTCGATCTACCGCAACCGCATCACCGACCACATCACCGGCCAGCCCACCGGCACCTTCGTCAACGGCCTGCCCGTGAAGCGGACAGTGAACCTGGGTGAAGTGAGCATCAAAGGTGTGGAGGCCAGGGCACGCTGGCAGTTCCAGCGCGAACAGTGGCTGAGCGCCGGCTATTCGCGTCTGCGGGGTGACAACCAGGACCTGAACGAACCGCTGTTCCAGATGCCGGCCGACGAACTGTCGCTGGGCTGGGAAGGCCGTGTGGCCCCGGCCTGGACGACCGACGCCACGCTGCGCCTGGTCGCCCGCCAGGACCGCGTGGCCACCGCCTTTGCACGCGGCACCGAAAACGCCACCGCCGGCTTCGGTACGCTGGACCTGGGCGCCACCTGGCGCTACGCACCCAGGCAGTCGCTGCGTTTGGCCATCAGGAACCTGACGGACAAGGGCTACCACGAACACCTGGCCGAAGGCGTCTCGGGCCACGAAATCCAGGCCCCGGGCCGCAGTTTGCAAGTGACCTGGCAAGGAGCCTTCTGATGCGCCGCGACTTTCTGAAAACCGGCGCCGCCCTGGCCGCTGCCGTGAGCCTTCCGGGCCTGGCCCGCGCCAACAGCGGCAAGCTGCCGCGCCTGGTGCTGGCCGGCCCCTACGCCGCCGTGTCCAACCCCTTTTACCGCATGATCGAGACCGGCGCCCTCAGGGATGTGGCCGATGTCGTGGAGATGAAACCCTGGAAGGACCCGGACCAGTTGCGCGCCCTGGCGCTGGATCCGAAGGCACCGGCGCACTTCGTCGCCATGCCCAGCAACGTGGCGGCGAATCTCTACAACCGCGGCGTGCGCCTGAAGCTGATCAACGTCTCCACCTGGGGCGTGCTGTACATGGTCTCGCGCGAAGCGGGCCTCAAGACCCTGGCCGATTTCAAAGGCAAGGAAATCGTGATGCCGTTTCGCGCCGACATGCCCGACATCGTGTTCCAGACGCTGGCGCGCCAGCAGGGCCTGGATCCGGCGAAGGACTTCAAGCTGCGCTATGTGAGCAGCCCGCTGGACGCGATGCAGTTGCTGATCAGCCGCCGCGCCGACCACGCGCTGCTGGCCGAACCGGCCGCCTCTGTGGCGCTGCGCAAGACGAAGTCGTTCCCGGTCAGCGTCATCGCGCCCGAGCTGCACCGCAGCGTGGATCTGCAGGCCGAATGGGGCCGCGTGCTGCAGCGCAAGCCGCGCATTCCGCAGGCCGGCATCGTGGCGCTGGGCGGCGTGCTGGACCGCCCGGATCTGATCCAGAAAGTGCAGCAGGCTTATGCCAGCGCGCTGCAGTGGTGCGAACAGCAACCCGATGCCTGCGGCCAGTTGGTGGCCAGCCAGGTGGACATGCTCACGCCCGAGGGCGTGGCCGACTCGGTGCGGGTGGACAACACCGCCTTCGTCACCGCCGCCGATGCGCGGGCCGAACTGGAGTTTTTCTTCGGCCTGCTGCACCAGCACCAACCGGGTCTGGTGGGCGGCAAACTGCCCGATGCCGACTTCTACCTGGGCGCGAGCTGAATGGAGCTGCTGCGCCGCTGGCTCACCGGCATCCCGGCCTACCTGTGGAGCGGCTGGGGTGCGGTGGCCAGCCTGTGCCTGCTGCTGGCGGCGTGGGAGGCTGTGAGCCTGGCCTGGGGGCCGCTCATCCTGCCCGACCCGGGCGCCACTTTCGGCACGCTGTGGCACCTGGTGGCGGACGGCGCGGCCTGGCGCGAGCTGCTCATCACCGGCCAGCGCGCCATGAGCGGGCTGCTGCTGGCGATGGCGCTGGGCAGCGCGCTCGGCATGCTGGCCGGCCTGTCGATGACGGCCAGCATGATGGCGCGGCCGCTGGTCACGGTGCTGCTGGGCACGCCGCCGATTGCCTGGCTGGTGCTGGCCATGCTCTGGTTCGGCGCCAACGACGGCACACCCGTGTTCACCGCCTTCATCGCCTGCTTTCCGGTGGTCTTTATCGGCGCGCTGCAAGGCACGCGCACGCTGGACCACCACCTCAAGGACATGGCCAGCGCCTTTCGCCTGCCCTGGCACATGCGCCTGAGCGACCTGTACGGGCCGCACCTGCTGTCCTACCTGTTCCCGGCCTGGATCAACGCGCTGGGCACGGCCTGGAAGGTGACGGTGATGGCCGAACTGCTGGCCTCGGCCGACGGTGTGGGCGCGGCGCTGGCCGTCTCGCGCAGCCAGCTGGACATGCCCGCGACCCTGGCCTGGGTGGTCGCCGGGGTGCTGACGCTGCTGGCGGTGGAATACCTGTTGCTCGAACCGATCAAACGCGAAGTCGAGCGCTGGCGTGAGGTGGTGTGAGGTGGCGCCATGAATGGAACAGCGAAGCAGTTGCGGGTGCACGCTGTCACGCACGCCTATGCGCTGCGCACCGTGCTGGAAGACATCGAGCTCACGCTGGACGCCGGTCGCACGCTGGCGCTGGTGGGCCCATCGGGCTGTGGCAAGACCACGCTGCTGCACCTGTGCGCGGGCCTGCTGACGCTGCAAAGTGGCCATGTGCACAGCGACTTCGAGCACCCGGCCATGATGTTCCAGCAGCCGCGCCTGCTGCCCTGGAAGACGGCCCGCGACAACATTGCCCTGGGCCTGAAGGCCATCGGCGTGTCGGCCCGCGAGCGCTTGACCCGCGCCGAGCGCGCGGGCGCTGCGGTGGAGCTGGACGCTGCGGCACTGGCGCAGTTTCCACACCAGCTCTCGGGCGGCATGCAAAGCCGCGTGGCGCTGGCCCGGGCGCTGGTGCTGGAGCCCGACCTGCTGCTGCTCGACGAACCGTTCTCGGCGCTGGACATCGGCCTGAAGGCGCAACTGCACCAGTGGCTGCTGCAGGAGCAGGCGCGCCGCGGGCTGGCCCTGCTGATGATCACGCACGACCTGCTGGAGGCCGTGCGACTGGCCGACACGGTGCTGGTGATGGACAGCGAGCCCGGTCGCATCGCGCACCGGCTGGACCTGCGCACACCCGCACTCCTGCGTGATGACGCCTGGGTGCACCACAGCACGGCGCAGTTGCTGCGCGCGCCGGGCGTGCGGGCCTGTTTCGGTCTGCCCGTGCTGCGCACCGGCCCCGGCGGGACGGAGGTTGCGCCCCAGCAGGCTGACACAGAAATGGCGCTGGTGATCGACCTGGCCTCGGTCAAACAGAAACGGAGCCTGGCATGCTGAACACGGTGCGGTGGCCCGCGTGGACCTCAGCCGCGCACCCGGTGTGGATGTGTGGCATGCGCCCGTTTTTTGTCGCCACTGCGGCCAGCGCCGTGCTGCTGATGGCGCTGTGGGTGCTGTTTCTGAGCGCTGGCTGGCCGCTGCCCGCCAGCGCTGGCGGGCCGGTCGCGTGGCACGCGCACGAACTGCTGTTCGGATTTGCCCTGGCTTCGGTGCTGGGCTTTCTGCTGACGGCGCTGCCCGAGTTCACCGGGACACCCGACTTTTCGCCCGCCACGGTGCGCCGCCTCGTTGCCCTGTGGCTGGCGGCCCGCGTGGCCTTCTGGGCCAGTGGCGTGGGCGCAGCGCCCATGGTGCTGCTTTCGGGTCTGTTGCATGTGGGCCTGATCGGCGGCCTGGCTGTGCTGGCCGCACCGCGCCTGTGGGCCGACCCCCAGCGCAAGCACCTGTCTTTCCTCTGGACCTTGCTGGCGCTGGGCCTGTGCGCAGCGGGCTTCCATGCCGAGCTGTTGCTGGGCAGCGCCAGCGCCAACCGCTGGCTGCTCGCCAGTGTGGGGGTTTACATGGTGCTGATCGTGGTGGCGCTCAGCCGCATCTCCATGCGCATCGTCAACCAGGCACTGCAAGACGCAGGCCACAGCACCGACTACCTGGCACGCCCGCCTCGGCGCAACCTGCTCATCACCGTCATTGTTTTCTACACCGTGGCCGAGTTTGCGTTCCCGGGTTCTCGCCTGTCGGGCTGGCTGGCGCTGGCCGCCGCCGCCGCCGTGTTCCACCTGATGAACGACTGGCACGTGGGCCGTGCCCTGCTGCGCCGCTGGCCCCTGATGCTCTACGCCATTTATGTGTGCATGGGCCTGGGTTATGGGCTGATGGGCGCTGGCCTGTTGCTGCCGCTGGGAACGCTCTCTGGCGGTCGCCACCTGCTGACGGTGGGCGCGCTGGGCCTGGCCATGCTGGGTGCCATGAGCATCGCGGGCCGCGCGCACTGCGGGCTGCAGGCCGAACAGCGCGACTGGGTGCCGCTGGCAGCGCTGAGCCTGTGTCTGGCGGCCGCCGTGCGGGCGGCCGCTGGCTGGCTGCTGGCCGATCCGCTGGCGGCCTGGGCACTGGCTGGCGCTGTCTGGTGCCTGGGTTTTGGGCTGTACCTGGTGTACCTGGCCCCGGTGCTGCTGGCGCGGCGCAGCGATGGCCACGGCGGGTGTCACGGTGTTGAAGAGGTCTGAATCCCCACAGCTGTTCACGCCATCAGGGCCGCGAACAGTTGGTCCATGCGGGCGGTCACCGCCGGGTCCATGGTCATCACGCGGCCCCACTCGCGCTGCGTCTCGCCGGGCCATTTGTTGGTCGCGTCCAGGCCCATCTTGCTGCCCAGGCCGCTCACGGGCGAGGCGAAGTCCAGGTAGTCGATCGGGGTGTGCTCGACGGTGAAGCTGTCGCGCGCCGGGTCCATGCGGGTGCTCATGGCCCACACCACCTCTTTCCAGTCGCGCACGTCGATGTCCTCGTCCACCACCACGATGAACTTGGTGTACATGAATTGCCGCAGGTGGCTCCACACGCCCATCATCACGCGCCGCGCGTGGCCGGCGTAGGCCTTGCGGATGCTCACCACCGCCATGCGGTAACTGCAGGCCTCGGGTGGCAGGTAAAAGTCCACGATCTCGGGGAACTGGCGCTGCAGCAGCGGAATGAACAGCTCGTTCAGCGCCACGCCCAGCACGGCCGGCTCGTCGGGCGGCTTGCCGGTGTAGGTGGAGTGGTAGATGGCGTCGCTGCGCCGCGTGATGCGTTCGACGGTGAAGACCGGGAACTCGGCGCGTTCGTTGTAGTAGCCGGTGTGGTCGCCGTAGGGGCCTTCGAGCGCGTGCTGCCAGCCGCTGGGGTGGGCCGGGTCGGGGTGGATGTGGCCTTCGAGCACGATCTCGGCCGTGGCCGGCACGCGCAGCGGCACGCCGATGGCCGCCACCACCTCGGTGCGCGCGCCGCGCAGCAGGCCGGCGAACTGGTACTCGCTCAGGCTGTCGGGCACCGGCGTGACGGCGCCCAGGATGGTGGCCGGGTCGGCGCCGATGGCGACCGCCACCGGGTAGGGCTGGCCGGGAAACAGGCGGCCGTGTTCGCGGAAGTCCTGCGCGCCGCCGCGGTGCGCCAGCCAGCGCATGATGAGCTGGTTGCGCGAAAGCAGCTGCTGGCGGTAGATGCCCAGGTTCTGCCGCGGCTTGTGCGGCCCCTGCGTGATGACCAGGCCCCAGGTGATCAGCGGCGCCACGTCGCCGGGCCAGCAGTGCTGGATCGGCAGCTGCGCCAGATCGACGTCCTCGCCCTCGATCACCACCGCCTGGCAGGGCGCGTGCCGCAGCTCGCGCGGGCTCATGTGCCAGAGCGACTTGACCAGCTCGCCCAGACCGGCCATCTCGCGCAGGCCGCGCGGGGCTTCGGGCTCCTTCAGCCGCGCCAGCACCTCGCCGAAGCGGCGCAGCTCCGCCAAGCTGTCCACGCCCATGGCGCGCGCCACGCGCGCGGTGGTGCCAAACAGGTTGCCCAGCACCGGCATGCTGTGACCGGTGGGGTGCTCGAACAGCAGGGCCGGGCCGCCGGCGCGCAGCACGCGGTCGCACAGCGCGGTCATCTCCAGCTGCGGCGACACCGGTTCGCACACGCGACGCAGCTCGCCCGCAGCTTCGAGTTGCGCGATGAAGTCGCGCAGGTCTCTGTAGCTCACTGGACCACCCTCCGTGCTGCGCACTGCGGGGCTGAGCGCCTTCGGAGCGGCCGGGCGGCGCTCACTGGAGTACCTTCGCCCGGTGGGCTGCGGTGCGAGCTGGCTTGGAACGGCCCGGCGCGGCGCTCACTGGGGTACCTTCGCCCTGCGGGCTGCGGTGCGAGCTGGCTTGGGGGCGGCCCGGCGCTGCGCTCACTGGAATACCTTCGCCCTGCGGGCTGCGGTGCGAGCTGGCTTGGGGCGGCCCGGCGCTGCGCTCATGTGGGCGCGTTCTCCAGCCCTGCCCAGCGCTTGCTCAGCGTGTGCGGCACGTCCAGCAAATCCAGCACGCGCGCCACGCTGGCGTTGACGATGTCGTCCACGCTTTGCGGTCGCAGGTAGAAAGCGGGCACCGGCGGGCAGACGATGGCGCCCATTTCGGTGACCACGGTCATGTTGCGCAGGTGGACCAGGTGCAGCGGCGTCTCGCGCGCCATCAGCACCAGGCGGCGGCGTTCCTTGAGCATCACGTCGGCGGCGCGGCTGACCAGGTTGTCCGACAGGCCGTGCGCGATCGCCGCGAGCGTGCGCATGGAGCACGGCGCGACCACCATGCCGCCGCAGCGGAACGAGCCGCTGGCCGGGCCGGCGCCGATGTGTGCCGCGTCGTGCAGCGTGTGCACCAGCGGGCGCAGCGTGTGCGGGCCGGCGTGCAGTTCGTGCCGCAGGGTCTGCCAGCCGGCGTCGGAGACGACCAGGTGGACCTCGGTGTGCGGCACCTGTTGCAGGGTCTGCAGCAGGCGCAGGCCGTAGACGGCACCGCTGGCGCCGGTGATCGCCACCAGCAGGCGGCGCGGCTCAGGCGGGGTCGGGTTCACTGGAGTACCTTCGCCCTGCGGGCTGCGGTGCGAGCTGGCTTGGGAGCGGCCCGGCGCTGTCCGCGGTGGGCGGGGGCGTCGTCAAGGTTTGCAGGCCGCAGCGCACGCGAAACAGCACAGACTCGGCCTGATCGGGGTCGAAGTCTTCGTGCAGACGCTTGCGCACGCCATAGAGGTGCAGCTGGTGGTGCTGCGTGGGCTCGATGCCGTGGCGGCCCAGGCAGTGGCGCGCGCATTCCAGTGGACAACCGTCCAGCACCACGATGGGGCGCCCCGAGCGGGCGGTTTTCAGCAGACTGGACACATCGCCCCCCACGCCCGCGATGCACGACATCTCGGCCGCGCCCGTGCGGTCCAGCCGCACCGCCACGTGGTTGGCCAGCTGCGCGGCGCTGGAGCAGCCCGAGCAGGCGTAGACGATGGGCAGCCTGGGGTCAGCGCGGGCCATGGCGGGACCCCGATGCCCACGCTGGGCGCAACTGCCGCAGGCGGGACAGCACCGCAGCCGGTGCCCATTGCGCGGCATCGAACACCGGCAGCTCCAGCGCATCGAGCGCGTTCTTCACCACCAGGCCAAGCTCGGTGTCGCCCTCCATCGACAGGCGGCGGTTGAAGAACAGCGTGTCGGGGTCGTCCAGCCGCTGGGCCAGGCGCAGGAAGTCGTGGGCATTGGCGCTGAGCATCAGGTCTGTCGCTGCCTGCGGCGGGCAGGCGCGAAAGCGTGCGTCGCGCCAGACGAAGTCGAAGCGCAGGCCGGCGTCGCGCACATGGATGCGGAAGCGTTGACCCTGCAGCCGGGCGGTCACGTCGCTCGGCAGCTGGCGCGCGAGCACGAAGTTGAGCGCGTTGACCAGCAGCATCGAACCGGGGTAGGGCGGCAGCCGCGAGAGCAGAGCCGCCACCGGTGGCGGAACGGTATGGCGCTGGGCCTGGGCGAAGGAGTCGTTCATGGGGTGATGGTGTTCAGGCCACGTACAGCAGCAGGGTGAAGAAATGGCAGGTGCTGCCAGCGAGCACGAACAGGTGCCAGATGCCGTGGCCGTGGCGCAGCTTGTGGTCGGCGGCGTAGAAACCGAGGCCCAGGGTGTAGAACACGCCGCCGGCCGCCAGCCAGGCGAAACCGTCCGGGCCGAGCGCCCGCCACAGCGGCACCACCGCCACCAGCGCCAGCCAGCCCATGAGCAGGTAGATCACCAGCGACAGCACCCGTGTACCGCGCGCCAGCCAGACTTCCTGCACGATGCCCAGCACGGCCAGCGACCAGACCACGCCCAGCAGCGACCAGCCCCAGGGACCTTGCAGCGAGATCAGTGCGAAGGGTGTGTAGCTGCCCGCGATCAGCAGGTAGATGCTGCAATGGTCCAGCTTGCGGAACACCGCCTTGGCGCGACCGCGCAGCGCGTGGTAGAGCGTGGAGGCCAGGTACAGCGCCACCAGCATGGCGCCGTAGACGCTGAACGCCACGATGCGCCAGGGATCGCCCTGGAGCGAGGCGCTGGTGATGAGCAGCGCCGCCGCGGCCACCGCCAGCCCCGCCCCCACGAGGTGGCTGATGCTGTTGAAGCGTTCGCCGGCCAGCATGGCGTCAGGCAGCGGTGGTGGTCGCTTCGACCCGGTCCAGACCGGGGCGACCGTGCCAGTAGCCGTTGCAGTCGGGCGGGTCCAGGCCCGCATCGGACCCGGGTGGCAGCAGCGGCAGCAGGGCCGTGCGCGCTGCGGTCGGCGACAGGCTGCCGCGGCGCACCGCATCGTACAGGCCCACGATCTGGGCCGTGTGCAAGGACTGCGGGCTGATGCGCGCCACGTCCACGCCGAGCTCGGTCAGCTCGTCCCAGGCGTCGATCAGGCTGTGCACCCGGGCCGACTGCGTCTGGATGCCGTTGAGCACCAGGAAGTCGGCCTGCTCGCGGGTCTGGAGCATCAGGCCGTCGGGGTGGTCGATGCAGCTGAAGCGGCAGTCGTCTTTGGGCAGGTTGCGCTGGCGCGCGGTGAAGCAGCGGGCCGAAAACGCCAGCGGCAGCCGACCGTGCACGAACACCTCGGTCTGCAGGCCGGTCGGGCGCTGCCGCTGCAGCAGGGCCAGGTCGTCGCGCTTCATTTCCAGTGGCACCACCCAGCGGCACGCGCCCTGCGAGGCCATCCAGTGCAGCGAGGGCGCGTTGTAGACATTCAGGTGCGGCCCGGCGACAAAGGGCCGCTGCCCGGCCAATGCGCCGACGGCGGCCATGTCGTTGGCTTCGATGTCGAAGTCGGTGTGGGCCACGACCTTCTGCATCGCGCTCACGTCCGGGCCCGACTCCAGCAGCACCATGGTCGAGAGCGCCACCGTCTTGCCCGCTTCGCGCAGCAGTTGCGCCACGTCCAGCCAGTCCGACAGGCGCAGCTCGTGGCGGCGCGAACAGGTCACCTCGCCGAGGTAGACGATGTCCACCGCAGTGGCGGCCATGGCCTCGTAGAAGTCGAACACCGTGGTGCGCGGCCAGTGGTACTGCAGGGGTCCGAGGGACAGTTTCATGTCGGTGTCTTGTTCATCGTCGAAGTGCATGCCCTGTGCTGCGGCGGCCCCTCACCCCAGCCCTCTCCCCAGAGGGGCGAGGGAGTAAAGACCAAGCCTCCGGAGAGAGTGCCTTTCCCAGCACACGCCGAAGATCCGGCTTTGCCGGTCCAAGGGCGTGGTCCCCCCGGGGGGGAAGCCGCGCAGCGGCGCAGGGGGGGGGACATTTCTCCCACCACCGGAGCGCGCGCCCCGACCAGGGCGCCCGTGGAACTGGCTTTGCCAGGCCACAGGGTGCGTCCCCCTGGGGGGAAGCTGCGAAGCAGCGCAGGGGGAAGCCATCACTTCCACGGCCGGTGGTAGGCGCCCAGCGTGTGCTGCTGGCCCTCGGCCAGCTGGTCGAGCGCGGCCATCCAGGCGCCTTTGGGCGTGTAGTGCTGGGGCTGGGCCTGGCAGTGGTCAATGGCTTCGCGCCAGACCTTCGTGACCTGGGCCACGTAGGCGGGGCTGCGCTGGCGCCCCTCGATCTTGATCGCGCGCACCCCCATTTTTGCCAGCTGCGGCAACAGCGACAAGGTGTTGAGGCTGGTCGGTTCTTCGATCGCGTAGTAGCTGGTGTCCTCGCCCACGTCAAAGCGTCCCTTGCACAGCGTCGGGTAGCCCGCGCTCTCGCCTGGCGCGTAACGGTCGATCAGCACGCCGTTGAGTCGCGACTCCAGGCCCTTGGGCGTTTCCTGCCAGCGCACCGCCTTGGCGGGTGAACACACGCCGTGGGTGTTGGGCGATTCGCCGGTCACGTAGGACGAGAGCGCGCAGCGCCCTTCGACCATCACGCACAGGCTGCCGAAGCCGAACACCTCGATCTCCACCGGCGTTTTCTGCACCACCTGGCGCACCTGCTCGAGCGAGAGCACGCGCGGCAACACGGCACGCACGACGCCGAACTGCCGGTGGTAGAAGTTGATCGCTTCCGGGCTGGTGGCCGAGCCCTGCACCGACAGGTGCAGCCGCAATTTCGGGTGGCGCTGCGTGGCGTATTGCATGAGGCCGGGGTCGGCCAGGATCACCGCGTCCACGCCCAGGTTCACCGCCTTGTCCATCGCCTCGCGCCAGCGCTCCGGGTGCGCGGCCTGGGGGTAGGTGTTGAGCGCCATGAACACCTGGCAGCCGCGCGCATGCGCATAGGCCACACCGGTTGCGATGGCCGCGTCGTCGAAGTTCAGGCCGGCGAAGTTGCGCGCGTTGGTGGCATCGCGCAGCCCCAGGTAGACGCAGCTGGCGCCGTGGTCCACCGCCGCCTTGAGCGCGGGCAGGCTGCCGGCTGGGCAGACCAGGTCCAGGGTGCGGGGGTTCTCTTGCGTGCGGTCGATGGCCATGGGGATCGGTGGAACGGCCCGGCGGACAGGCCGGTGCCAGGAGGTCGCGAAGGTATCAGCGGCCTGCGCACCGGGCGTTGACCTGGGTCAATCGGCTCATGGATTGATCTGGCGCAAGTGGCCCGACCTGCGGCACCCGCAGCGCATGAAACAACGCCTCCCGGAGGCGCCGCCGGGCTGGCTGTGCCAGACCGCCAGTGCCGCCCCCCGGAGCCGGGTGACGCGCAGCGGCGCGGGGGTGCTTCACTTCAGTGGGCTAGGCCCGGCAAGCCTGGGCCACCCGCATCGCCATGCGCTGCAGCGCGTCCCAGGGGTCGGCCGGCCAGTCGGGCTGTTTGAGGCCCTTGACGATGCCGTCCACCGTGTGCGCGTCCTGCAGCCACTGCGCGAGCTGCGCCGGGCGCAGCAGCGGCAGCGCGCGTTCCATGAGCTTTTCTTTCACGCCCCAGACCCGGTTTTCCCGCAGCGCCATGGGCAAGGGGCGGCCCGCGTCCATGGCGCTGCGGATGCGATGGAGCGTTCGGATGTCTTCGGCCAGTGCCCAGTGCACCAGCACCGCAGCCTCGCCCTCGGCCTGCAGCCCATCCAGCATGCGCTGCACCCTCAGCGTCTGGCCGCCGAGCACGGCTTCGGCGAGTTTGAAGGCGTCGTAGCGCGCCACGTTGAGCACCGCACTCTCGACCTGCTCAAAGCCCAGCTCGCCCGCCGGGTGCAGCAGCGCGAGTTTCTGCACCTCCTGGTGCGCGGCGAGCAGGTTGCCCTCCACGCGGTCGGCAAAAAACGCCAGGGTGCGCTGGCCTTCTTCACCCGCGGCCACGTGCTGGCCCTGCTGCTGCAGGCGCTGGGCGATCCAGGCGGGCAGCGCCTTGCGGTCCACCGGGTCCACCTTCACCGTCACGCCAAAGCTGTCGAGCGCGGCGAACCACGCGCCTTTGAGCGTCATGCCGTCGAGCCTGGGCAGGATCACCAGCGTGAGCGTGCTGTCGTTGCCCTCGGCGCTGGCGGCGATTTGCTGCAGCACCTGCGAGCCGTCTTTGCCGGGTTTGCCCGAGGGCACGCGGATTTCGAGAATCTGTTTGTCGGCGAACAGGCTGAGCGAGCCGCCGCTGGCGAGCACCTCGCTCCAGTCGAAATGCGCGCCCGCCACGGTGTGCACCGTGCGCTCGGTGTGGCCCTGTCCGCGCGCGGCGGTGCGGATGGCGTCGGCCGCTTCCTGGATCAGCAGCGGCTCGTCGCCGTACAGCGTGTACAGGCTCTTCAGGCCGCGTTGCAGCTGCGCGGTGAGTTGCGTGGCCGGGATCTGCATGCGGGCAACGGCGTCAGAGCGCACTCACCGCCGCCAGCCGACGCATGACCTGCTGCACGATGTGGCTCTGCATGTCGCGGTAGAGCAGCGCCTCTTCCGCTTCCTTGGCCAGCACCGCGGTTTCGGTGAAGCTGATGTCGCGCTCCAGCAGCAGCTCGGTCTCTTCGAGCAAGGGCTTGCCTGCCGCCGTGGCCAGGTGAAAACGGAAGCGGGTGCGCAACTGCAGTTCACGCACCTGACCGGCCGCCGTCTGGCCCACCACCGAGCGTTCGCGCTGGTCGGCCAGCACCGTCAGCACCACCTGCCCGGTCTCGCCCTCGGGGCTGGCGGGCAGCGCGGTGCCGAACATCCGCACACCGGCGTCGGTCAGGGTCTGCTGCAGTTCGCGCGCCACCGGCGTGTTCTCGCTGCCTTGCAGGCGCAGGGATTCGAACGCGAATTTGGGCGCTCCGCGCAGCGCGAAGCCGCAGCCCGGCAGCGTTGCAAGCACCAGCACCGCGCCAGCGGCCTGGACCAGCAGCATGCGGCGACGCAGCAAGTGTGTGTGTTTCATCCGGTGCCTCAGACGACGATGTTGACCAGGCGCCCCGGCACCACCACCACCTTCTTCGGCGCGGCACCCTGGGCCTGCTTGATGAAGGCCTCACTGGCCAGCGCCGCGGCTTCGATGGCGGCCTTGTCGGCACTGGCAGGCACGGTGACGCTGCCACGCAGCTTGCCGTTGATCTGCAGCACGAGTTCGATCTGATCCTGCACCAGGGCCGAGTCGTCCACCGGTGGCCAGGGCGCGTCGAGCAGGCTGCCCACGGCGCTGGCGTAACCCAGCTCGGTCCACAGCGCGTGGGCGATGTGCGGGCAGGCCGGGTAGAG
>PNMN01000056.1 GCA_013823655.1 Comamonadaceae bacterium
GATAGGCTGGGTTTTTCAGCATCCCGAGGGATGCTTTTTCCGGGGACAAGGTCAGAACCCGTCCCTGCGGGCTGGCGCTACCGCGTGTTGATCAAGAAAAGGCGGGCCTCGTTGGCACTCTCAAAACGTCCCCGGGTACAGCCCGCCGTCGGGCAGGATGTTCTGCCCGTTGAGGTAGCCCGCCTGCACGCTGCACAGAAAAGCGCAGATGGCGCCGAACTCGGCGGGGTTGCCGAAGCGCCGGGCCGGAATCTGCGCCATCTGCGCCGCGCGCACTGCGTCCACGCTCTGGCCGGTTTTGCTGGCCGCACCGGCCAGCGTGCCCTGCAGGCGGTCGGTGTCGAACTTGCCGGGCAGCAGGTTGTTGATGGTCACGCCCTGCGCCGCAATGCCGCTGCGCGCCACGCCGGCCACGAAGCCGGTGAGCCCGCTGCGCGCGCCGTTGGACAGGCCCAGGATGTCGATCGGCGCCTTCACCGCGCTGCTGGTGATGTTGACGATGCGGCCGAAGCCGCGCGCGGCCATGCCGTCCACCGTGGCCTTGATGAGTTCGATGGGTGTGAGCATGTTGGCGTCCACCGCCTTGATCCAGGCTTCGCGGTCCCAGCTGCGAAAGTCGCCCGGCGGCGGGCCGCCTGCGTTGCTGACCACGATGTCGAACGCGGTGCCGGGGCCGCCCGCTGCGGCGAACGCGGCACTGCGGCCCTCGGGTGTGGTGATGTCGGCCGCCACGGCCAGTACCTGCACGCCCGGCGCAGCAGCCCGCAAGGCGGCGGCAGCGGCCTCCAGCACCTGGGCGCCGCGCGCCACCAGCACCACGTTCACACCTTCGCCCGCCAGCGCCTGCGCGCAGCCCAGGCCCAGCCCCTTGCTGGCGCCGCAGACCAGCGCCCATTTGCCTGCAATGCCCAGATTCATCTCGAAGTCTCCTGTTCAGAACATCATTTGGCCGCGCTGACCGATCCAAAGCGCGTCACCAGAAACACGCCCGACACCACCAGCACCGTGCCCGCGACGATCCAGCCGTTGAACGGCTCGTCCAGGATCAGCACGCCCATGCCGATGGTGGACATGGGGCCGATCATGCCGGTCTGCGCGGCCAGCCCGGCGCCGATGCGTTCGATGCCCATCATCACCATGATGACCGGCGCAAAAGTGCACAGCGTGGCGTTGAGTATCGAGAGCCAGATCACCTCGGGCGCCACCGCGGTGGCCGCCTCCAGCGGGCGCAGCAGCACGAACTGCAGCAGGCACAGCACGCAGGCCACGCTGGTGGCCAGGCCCACCAGGCGCATGGCGCCCAGGCGCTGGACCAGTTCACCGCTGTAGACGAGGTAGATCGCGTAGCTGATGGCGCTGCCCAACACCAGCAGTGCGCCGAGCGCGGCGTTCGGTCCGGCAAAGTCGGCCTCGTGGCCAAACACCAGCAGCACGCCCGCGTAGCTCACCGCCATGGCCAGCGCCTGCAGGCCGGTGATGCGGCGCCGGTACAGCACCCAGCCCAGCACCAGCACCAGTGTCGGGTTGAGGTACAGGATCAGCCGCTCCAGGCTGGCGCTGATGTATTGCAGGCCCCAGAAGTCGAGGAAGCTGGCCAGGTAGTAGCCGGTGAAACCCAGCCCCAGGATGCCCAGCCAGTCTTGGCGGCTCAGTGGCGGCTTGCCCCCACCCCCTTGCCGGTAAGTGGCCCACCAGGCCAGCGCCAGAAACAGCGGCAGCGCGAACAGCATGCGGAACATGATGAGCGTGACCGCGTCCACGCCGTGGCGGTAGGCGAGCTTGACGATGATGGCCTTGCCGCTGAAGGCGATGGACCCGGCGCCGGCCAGCAGCAGGCCGGCGACCAGGTGGGATTGGGCTCGGGCGACGGTGGCAGGCATCCGGTCGATTATCGACAGATGGCGCACCTCCTGCTGTCACGCGCCACGCCAGCGGCCGACCCCGGGGATTCAGCTCTTCGGCGCCACCAGCCGCTGCGCGTCCACCAGGCGGTACACGCGCCCCTGCTTGTCCAGCGGCTCGATCAGCCCCTCGCGCTCGAAGGCCGAGAGCGTGCGGCTCACGGTCTCCAGCTTCAGGTCGAGCATGGCGCCCATGTCTTCGCGCGAAAACAGGGTGACGACGGAAGCATCGGTGCCCGAACGCATCTTGAGGATGAGACCGGTCACGCGCTGGCGGGCGGTGCCGAAATTGAGTTCGACCAGCCAGTCATCGGCCTCTTTCAGGCTGTGGTGCCACTTTTCCAGCAGGCGCTGGTGCAGCCGCGGCGTCTCGCGGTTCAGCCGCTGGATCACCTGCAGCGGCAGGCGGCAGACCTTGATGGGCGTGAGCGCAACGGCGTCGGCGTCGTAGGTCGGCCCCATCAGGGCTTCGAGCCCCACCACGTCGCCCGGGCGCAGCACGCGCACGATGCGCTGGCGCCCGTCCACCGTGTTGCGCACCAGCTTGACCATGCCGCTGCGCAGGGTGTAGAGCGAGGTGGCGGTTTCGCCCATGCGCACCAGCGGCTGGCCCGCGGTGAACTCCAGGTCGTCGATGGGCGCGTGGATCAGGTTGAAGTCGTCCTCGTGCAGGTCGGCGAACAGCACCATGTCGCGGATGCCGCAGCTGCGGCAGTCGGCGGTGCCGCGCCAGGCCGATTCGGTTTTGATGGGGATCATCGTGTGGCTTCGCTCGTGGTGTCCATGTGGGCGGAGCAGCACCCGCAACGCCTGAAGCGGTACAGCCCAGGGGCACCGCCGGGCCGGCTCTGCCGGACGGCCAGCGCCGTCCCCCTCCCGCCGAAGGCGAGAGAGGGGGGTGACGCGAAGCGGCGCGGGGGGTGTTTCACTGGCTCACCGGCGGCGTGGTGGCCAGCACTTCGTCGATGGTGGTCTGCCCTTCGGCCACGCGGGCGGCACCGGCCAGGCGCAGCGGGCGCATGCCGTCGGCCACGGCCTGGCGGCGCAGCGCCTCCATCTGCGGCTCGCGGCTGACCTTGTCCTTGAAGGCTTCGGTCACCACCAGCAGCTCGTACAGGCCCATGCGGCCCCGAAAACCGGTCATGC
The DNA here is from genome assembly GCA_013823655.1 of Comamonadaceae bacterium. Lineage (GTDB taxonomy): Bacteria > Pseudomonadota > Gammaproteobacteria > Burkholderiales > Burkholderiaceae_C > Hydrogenophaga. Next base: position 3,048 of record PNMN01000056.1, read on the forward strand.
GGCAGTCCACGCAGCCCACCGGCTGGTAGGGCCGGTAGCTGCCGCTCACCTTCCAGGGTTTCACCAGCTCGGCCAGCGCCTTGCTCGACGCTTCGGTGGCGGCATCGTCTTCGCGCGTGCGGCAGGCCGGGCACAGGGTGCGCACCAGGCGCTGCGCCAGCACGCCCAGCACGGTGGCGTTGATGAGGTAGGGCGGAATGCCCAGCTCCATCAGCCGCATGATGGCGCTGGGCGCGTCGTTGGTGTGCAGCGTGGTGAAGACCAGGTGGCCGGTGAGCGCGGCCTGCACCGCCATCTCGGCGGTGGTCAGGTCGCGCACCTCGCCCACCATGAGGATGTCCGGGTCCTGCCGCATCAGGGCGCGCAGGCCCTGGGCAAAGTCCAGCTCCAGGTGGGGCTGCACCTGGGTCTGGTTGAAGGCCGGTTCGATCATCTCGATCGGGTCTTCCACCGTGCTCACGTTCACCTCTTCGGTGGCCAGGCGCTTGAGCGTGGCGTAGAGCGTGGTGGTCTTGCCCGAGCCGGTGGGACCGGTCACCAGGATGATGCCGTGCGGCCGTTTGGTCAGGCCTTCCCAGCGCAACGCGTCGTGTGGTGCGAAACCGAGCGCGCTCAGGTCTTTCACGGTCGCATCGGGGTCGAAGATGCGCATCACCAGCTTTTCGCCAAACGCGGTGGGCAGGGTCGACAGGCGCATTTCCACCTCTTCGCCGCGGCCACCGTTGCGCTCGGGCCGCAGGGTCTTGATGCGGCCGTCCTGCGGGCGGCGTTTCTCCACCACGTCCATGCGGCCCAGCAGTTTGATGCGCGCCGTCATGGCGCTGAGCACGCCCATGGGCATCTGGTAAACCGGGTGCAGCACACCGTCGATGCGAAAGCGGATCACGCCCTGCTCGCGCCGCGGCTCCAGGTGGATGTCGCTGGCGCGCTGGTCAAACGCGTACTGCCACAGCCAGTCCACCACCTGCACCACGCCCTGGTCGTTGGCGTCGAGCTGCTTGTTGCTCTTGCCCAGTTCCACCAGTTGTTCGAAACTGGCCATGGCGTTCTGGCCGCCGCTTTTGCTGGCCGCGCGCACCGACTTGGCGAGCGCAAAAAACTCGGCCGTGTAGCGCTTGATCTCGCCCGGGCTGGCCAGCGCCAGGCGCACGCTGCGGCGGCTCTGGCGTTCCACCTCGGGCACCCAGTCGCGGATGAAGGGCTCGGCCGTGGCCACCACCACCTCGGCGGCGCCCACCTGCACCGGCAGCACATGGTGGCGCTCGGCGTAGGCGGCGCTCATGACGTCGGCCACCTTGCCCACGTCCACCTTCAGCGGATCGATGCGAAAGTAGTCCAGCCCGCTGCGCTGCGCCAGCCATTGCGTCAGCGCCTCCACATCCAGCAGCGTGCCGTCGGTGCGTGCCACGCCCACCACCGCCAGCCGCTCCAGCGGGTGCAGGGTGCTCTGCGCGCTGGCGCAACGCGCCACGGTGCGCGCGGCTTCGTCGGCGCTGATGGCACCGTCTTCGCGCAGCCAGCCGACCAGCGCACGCCAGTCGAGCGGGCCTTGTGGCGTGGTCGGCGGGTGGTTTTTTGTGGAGGGTTTCATCGGTGCATCTCGACGGGTTTCAGCGGCTCAAGCGGCCGACTTGAATATCTTGAGCCACTTCACGGCGGGCAGGCCCCAGCGCGACTGGACCTCTTCGGCGCGCGCCAGCAATTGCATGCGGGTCGGTGGGCTGGGGGTGCGCTGCGCCAGCACGATGGTGTTGCCCTCGCGGGTGGGCTTGAAGGCCCAGACCGCGTCCTCGCCAAAGGCGGCGCAGATGCTTTGCAGCGAACGCTCGTAGCTGGCGTGGCGGCCAAACAGGTTGACCGTCATGGCGCCATCATCGGTCAGTGCCGAACGGCAGTCGGCATAAAAGTCCGGGCTGTCGAGCACCGGCGCGGCGGCCTCGTGGTCGTACAGGTCCACCTGCAGCGCGTCGAACCGGTCGGCGTGTTCGGCCCTGCGGATCTCGACACCGGCATCGGCCAGGATCACGCGCAGGCGCGGCCCGTCGGACGGCAGCTTGAACCACTGCCGACAGACCGCCAGCACCTGCGGGTTGATCTCGATGGCGGTGGTGTCCATGCGCAGCTTCTTGAAGTGAAACTTCGTCAGCGCGGCAGACCCCAGGCCGAGCTGCAAGGCGCGGCGCCTGGGCACGCTGTCGGGCTCGATAAACAGCAGCCAGGCCATCATGCGCTGCACATAGTCGAGCTCGATGTCGAACGGCGCGTCCAGCAGCATGGAGCCCTGGATCCATTCGGTGCCCAGGTGCAAAAAACGCACCTCGCTGTCTTCGGAAATGCTCACCTCGGGCAGGGCGCTGTCGCCACGCGCCGTCATGGCCGCCCCCCGGTGGCGCCGACATGGCACCACCCAGCGGACATGGCCACGGTGGTCGCCACCGGCGGGGCATCGCGCTCACGCTCGCGGCCGGGGGATCGTGAATGGTGGTTCGGGAACATCAACGGCCTCTAAAAGATTCATTATGAACACGGAAGTGGCCTGGCATTTTCTGCCCACCCAGGGGGCCGACTTCGGCCTGAAGATCCGGGGCGCCACCGCCGCCTGGATCGTGGACCGCTGGCGCCTCGGGATCGCCGTGCAACCGATCGGTGCGGGCCTGATGCGGCCTGCCGGGAACACCCAGAACGCGCAGAGCGCACCGCCGCAGCGAGCCCGCGGGGGTCTATGCCACCCCATGCATGCGCAGCACCTCGGCCCAGGCCGCCAGCTTGCGATCAAACGACCAGCCTGCGTTCGCCGGGCTGGTGGACGGCAGCCTGTAGACCGGCAAGCCCAGCGCCTGCGTGTGCTTCGCGTGCCGGAAACTCTCGCCGCCGTTGTGGGCAACCGCTTGCAGCCGCGGGCATTCGCGCCGCACGCGAGCGAAGTCGTTGAGTTCGGCATGGCGGATGGCGGTATCCAGGCTGCCCGCGCGCTCACAGGCGGCGTACACATCCCAGATGCCCAGACCGTGTGCCTGCGCCGCTTCGATGCGCTGCGCGTAGGGCATGGCCATCAGGTCGAGCGACCAGAGCGCGCCCAGGACCTTCCAGAACTGGTTCTGCGGGTGCCCGTAGTAACGCTGCGCACGCAACGAGGCCACACCCGGGAAACTGCCCAGCACCAGCAGGCGCGTGCGCGCGTCCAGCACCGGCGGCAGCCCGACCAGCCGCGTCATGGGGTTGCCGTGACCAGCCGGGCCAGGCGCGGCAAGGCGGCCCGTGCGTTGGCGGTGGTGACTTGCGCGAGCACGGCGGGATCGATGCCGCGCAGCGACGCGACCACGCCGCCGATGCGGGGCAGCTCGGCGGGCGTGTTCACGCCCTGCGGCTGGCCGACTGCGCGCTCGGCGGCGGTCGCGTAGAGCCAGTGCGGCGGCATGTCGGGCGCGTCGGTCTCCAGCACCAGGGCCGACAGCGGCAGCACCTGGGCCAGTCGCCGCAGTTTCAAGGCGGGCTCAAAGGTCACGGCTCCGCCCAATCCCAGCTTGAATCCGAGGTCGATGAAGGCCTGTGCCTGCTGCGCGCTGCCGTTGAAGGCGTGCGCGATGCCGCCGCTGGCAGGCAACTCGCGCAGGTGCCTGAGCAGCACGTCCGCGCTGCGCCGCACGTGCAGGATCACCGGCAGGCCGTGCTTTCTGGCCAGCTGGAGTTGATCCCGATAGAAGCGCTGCTGCCGCTCGCGCATGGCGGGTTCGCACAGGGCGGGCACGAAGAAGTCGAGCCCGATCTCGCCCAGCGCCACCAGGCGCGGATCGTCGCGGTGTTCGGTGAGCGCGGCGTCCAGCGCGGCCAGGTCATCGTCTTTCGCGTGTGGCACGTACAGCGGATGGATGCCCAGCGCATAGGCGTCGCCCAGGCGGTGCGCCAGCAGGCGCACGGTGTCCCAGTTGCTGCGCTCCACCGCCGGGATCACGCACAGGCCCACGCCTTGTGCGGCGGCCCGCTGGCGCGCTTGCACCGCCAGGATGTGCTGGTCGCCGAACTCCGGCGCGTCGAGATGGCAATGGGTGTCGATCCACACGGTGGACTCGGCGCAGCGGATCAGCCGAGCACGCCTGCGGTGAGCCGCAGCACGCGCCCGCAGCGCGCGGCCAGCGCCTCGTCGTGGGTGACGACGATGAAGGCCGTGCCCTGGTCGCGCGCGAGCTGCAGCATGAGTTCAAACACGCCGTCGGCGGTGGCGCGGTCGAGGTTGCCGGTGGGCTCGTCGGCCAGCACGCAGGCCGGGTTCGCCACCAGCGCGCGCGCAATCGCCACGCGCTGGCGCTCGCCGCCCGAGAGTTCGGCCGGGCGGTGGTGCAGGCGTTCCGACAAACCCACTTTGGCCAGCACCCTGGCCGCCTGCGCGCCCGCCTCGGCACGCGCCATGCGGCGAATCCACAGCGGCATGGCCACGTTGTCGCGCGCGCTGAATTCCGGCAGCAGGTGGTGGAACTGGTAGACGAAACCCAGGTGCCGGTTGCGCAGCTCACCTTGGCTGCCCGCGCTCAGGCCCGAGAGGTTTTGACCCATGAGCTGCACGCTGCCGCCGGTGGGCGCGTCCAGCCCGCCCAGCAGGTGCAGCAGGGTGCTCTTGCCCGAGCCCGATGCGCCGACGATGGCCACGGTTTCGCCTTGGCGCACCGTCAGGTCCACGCCCTGCAGCACGGTCACGTCGAGCCGGCCTTCGGTGAAGCGTTTGGTCAGGCCTTGCGCCTGCAAGACAACGTCATTCATATCGGAGCGCCTCTGCCGGGTTCACCCGGCTGGCGCGCCAGCTCGGGTAGATGGTGGCCACGAACGACAGCGCCAGCGAGATCAGCCCGACGGGCACGATGTCGCCCTGCTGCGGGTCGCTCGGCATGCGGCTGATGAGGTACACGTCTTGCGGCAGAAAGCTCGCGCCCAGCAGGCGCTCCAAAGCGGGCACCAGGGTGTCGATGTTGAACGCCACGCCCAGGCCCAGCAGCAACCCGGCGCCGGTGCCGATGATGCCGACCATCGCGCCCTGCACCATGAAGATGCCCATGATGCTTTGCGGGCTGGCCCCCAGGGTGCGCAGGATGGCGATGTCGGCGCGCTTGTCGGTCACCGTCATCACCAGCGTGGACACCAGGTTGAACGCCGCCACCGCCACGATCAGCGTGAGGATGATGAACATCATGCGTTTTTCCAGCTGCACCGCCGCGAACCAGGTGCGGTTCTGGCGCGTCCAGTCGCGCACCAGCGTGCCGGGGTCGAGCTGGGAAGCGAGGTCGATCGCCACCTCGCGCGCTTCGTGCAGGTCCCTGATCTTCACGCGCACCCCCGTCGGTCCCTCTACCCGGAAGATGCGCGCCGCATCGTCCATGTGCAGCAGGGCCAGGGCCGAGTCGTATTCGAAGTGGCCCGAATCGAAAGTGCCCACCACCGTCATCTGGCGGATGCGCGGCACCACGCCGGCCGGTGTGACCTGACCGCTGGGCGCGATCAGCGTGACCGTGTCGCCCATGCCCACGCCCAGGCTGCGCGCCAGTTCACCGCCCAGGATGACGCCGAATTCACCGGCCACCAGGCGCGGCAGCGCGGTCTGCGCCAGCTCGGCGGCGAGGTCGGTCACGCTCGGCTCCAGCGCCGGATCAATCCCGCGCACCAGCGTGCCCTTCATGTCTTCACCCCTCGCCATCAGCGCCTGCGCGCCCACGAACGGCGCGGCACCCAGCACCTCGGGGTGCTGCTGGATCGTCGCCAGCGTCGCGTCCAGGTTGGGAATCGCCTGGCCACCGGGTTCGAACACCTCGATGTGCGAGAGCACGCCCAGCATGCGGTCGCGCACCTCTTTCTGGAAACCGTTCATCACCGACAGCACGATGATCAGCGCGGCCACGCCCAGCGCAATGCCCAGCATGGACACGCCCGAAATGAAGGAGATAAAGCCGTTGCGCCGGGTGGCGCGGCCAGCGCGCGTGTAGCGCCAGCCGAGAATGAGTTCGTAGGGGGTTTGCATGAATCAAGTCCAGCGGCGATTGTGGCATCCCCGACAATCGCGTCATGCCCGCCCTGCCACTTGAATCGTCCCGCCACCTGCTGGTTCCCTTTGCCGCCGCCAGCGCCGCCGAATGCCGTGCCTTGCTGCCCAGCTTGCGGCTGCCGCACCTGCAGGCCTTGCTCGGCTGGCTGGCCAGCGCGCACACCGACAACGGCGGCGAACACACGCTGAGCCCGCCGCACGAACGCGCCCTGGCCCGGGCGCTGGGATGGAACGCAGGCGACGGCCTGATCCCCTGGGCCGCCGCGCAGAGCGACACGCCCACCGCGCCCCAGGCCTGGTTCTCGCCCTGTCACTTCCAGATCGGCACCGACCACATCAGCCTGATCCCGGGTCAGCAGATCGCGCTGGACGAAGCCGCATCGCGCGCCCTGCTGGAGGCGCTCGCGCCCTATTGCGCGGAAGACGGCATGGCCCTGCGCTTTGAAAGCGCCCTGCGCTGGCACGCCAGCGGCGAGCCGCTGCGTGGCATTGCCTGCGCCAGCCTGGACCGCGTGAGTGGCCGCATGGTGGATGGCTGGATGCCCGAGAGCCCCGCCAACCCGGCCGGGAGCCAGGTGCTCAAACGCCTGCAGAGCGAGGCGCAAATGCTGTTCTACAGCCACCCGGCGCACGACGCGCGCACCGCGCTTGGCCTGCTGCCGGTCAACGGCTTCTGGGTGCACGGCGCCGGTGCGCTGGACACCGCAACACCGCTGCCCGCAGCGCCCGCCATGCCCGACGCCCTGCGCCAGGCCGCGCTGCGCACCGACTGGCCCGCCTGGCAGCAGGCCTGGGCACAGCTCGACGCGACCGAGATCAAGAACCTGCTCGACGCCGCCAGCCGTGGCGAGCGCGTCACGCTCACGCTCTGCGGCGAACGCAGTGCCCAGACCTGGGTGAACGCGCCGCGCGGCACCGGCGCACGCATTGGCCGCCTGTTCAAACAACTGCTGGGCAGCGCCCCGGCCTGGAAAACCCTCGAAGCCCTATGAAGATCATCACCCGCGATGTACCGCCGCGCGCCGCCTGGGCGCTGGAGCAAGGCGGCGTGCACCCGCTGCTGGCGCGCCTGTTTGCCGCGCGCGGCATCACCGCCAAAGAACAGCTCGACGACGCGCTCTCGCTGCTGCTGCCACCCGCTTCCATGAAGGGCGCGCAAGAAGCCGCGCGCGCCCTGGCCGATGCCATGGCCGCCAACCAGGCCATCTGCATCGTGGCCGACTACGACTGCGACGGCGCCACCGCCTGCGCGGTCGGCCTGCGCGGCCTGCGCCTGCTGGGCGCCCCCATGGGTTTTGACCGGGTGAGTTACCTGGTGCCCGACCGCGTGACCGACGGTTACGGCCTCACGCCCGCGATTGCCCAGCGCGTCAAAGCCCGGGGCGCTGATGTATTGGTGACGGTGGACAACGGCATCGCCAGCCTGGACGGCGTGCGCGCCGCGCGCGAACTCGGCCTGCAGGTGATCGTGACCGACCACCACCTGCCCGCGCTGAAAGGCGGCGAAGTCGTGGTGCCCGCCGACTGCGTGATCGTCAACCCCAACCAGCCGGGTTGCACGTTCGAGAGCAAGTCGATTGCGGGTGTGGGCGTGATGTTCTACGTGCTGCTGGCGCTGCGCGCCGAGCTGCGCGAGCGGGGTGTGTTCACCGCGCGCCCCGACGCCGGGCCGCCCCAAGGCGGGGCAGCCCCTGGAACCGGCACGGACCGGGTCCCTTCCCCGGCCAGGGGCAGCGAACCAAGCGTCTCGCCGCCTGCGGCGGCAAGCCGGGGCGCAGCGGGGAGCGTGGGGGCCACTGTCCTTCAACCGAAGATCGACGCGCTGCTGCCCCTGGTGGCGCTCGGCACCGTCGCCGATGTCGTGAAGCTCGACGCCAACAACCGCCGCCTGGTGGCCCAGGGCCTCAAGCGCGTGCGCGCCGGCGCCATGCCGCCGGGCATGACGGCGCTGTTCAACGTCGCATCCCGCCAGTCGGCCAAGGCCACCAGTTTCGACTTCGGCTTTGCGCTCGGCCCGCGCCTGAACGCGGCCGGCCGCCTGGCCGACATGACGTTGGGCATCGAATGCCTGACCACCGACGACGGCCTGCGCGCCGACGAACTCGCGCGCACGCTGGACGGCATCAACCGCGAGCGCAAGACCATCGAAGGCGAGATGCGCGACCAGGCGCTGATGCTCGCCGAAGCGATGTTCGACGAATCCGAGGAACCGCCGCCAGCCCTGATCGTGTTCGACCCGGACTTCCACGAAGGTGTGGTTGGCATCGTCGCTTCACGCCTGAAGGACAAGCTGCACCGGCCCAGCTTCGTGTTCGCCGCCAGCGGCGCCGAGGGCAAGGAAAACGAGCTCAAGGGCTCGGGCCGCTCCATTCCGGGCTTTCATTTGCGCGACGCGCTGGACCTGGTGGCCAAGCGCCACCCGGGCGTGTTGTTGCGCTTCGGCGGCCACGCCATGGCGGCGGGCTGCACCATCGACGAAGAGCACCTGGATGTGTTCGAGGCCGCGCTGCAGCAGGTGGCCCACGAATGGCTGGACGCCGCCACCCTGCAGCGCCGCATGGAGGCCGACGGTGCGCTGGACAAGCAGTACCGCCGCACCGACCTGGTGGACACGCTGCACCAGGAGGTGTGGGGCCAGGGCTTTGCGCCGCCGGTGTTCTGCGAAGAGCTGCAGATCGTGTCGCAGCGGCTGGTGGGCGAGAAGCACCTGGCGCTGAAGATGAAGCACCAGGGCGACCCGGTGGACGGCATCTGGTTCGGCCACACCGAGCCTTTGCCTGAGCGGGTGAAGCTGGCGTTCCGGCTCGATGCCGACGAGTGGCAGGGGCAGCGGCGGGTCCGGTTTCTCATTGAAGCAGCGGAGGACTGATTTCTTTCTTGCACCTCGCGGGCTGCCGAGGCCTTGGCGCTCTGCGCCGCTCATGTCCCCCGACGGCCTGCGGCCGTCTCCTCCTTTACTTCGCTTTGCAGAACGCCAAGACCTCAGCAGCGAGTTACGTGTTTGGATCTCTGACGACTGGCACGCCAGGAGGTCTTCGGTGATCGGGGTGACCGGCGCAGCGAAGTCAAGGAGGAGGTTTGGGCGCAGCCCAAACCGGGGGACATGAGCGGAGCCGGTCACCCCGGTCGCCGAAGACCGGAGCAGCCGGAGAAAACCCTCTCAGCCGCAAAAGTACCAGCGTCAGCTCACCAACGCTTCACGAACCGCAGCAAGCTGACGGCGCGACACAGCCAGCCGCTCGTCCACGCCATCCAGCCGCACCATCCAGCCCTCGCCCTCCACCGGGTCGTTGTGCTTTTCCACTGCCCGCACCCGGTGGCGGGCCACCAGGGCGTTGCGGTGCACGCGCACGAACAGGTGGGCGTACTTCTGCTCCAGGTCGCTCAGGGCGCCGTCGAAGATGTGCTCTTTTTCGGCCGTGCGCACGGTGATGTACTTCAGCTCGGCCTTGAGGTAGATCACATCCGACAGCGCCACGCGCTCGCTGCGCCCGCGCTCCTGGATGATCAGGCTCTCGCCCGGGCCGGTCGCTTCGCCGTCCGCGCCGCGCTGGCGCTGCGCCTTCTGCAGCGCCTGCTGCAGGCGTTCCAGCCGGACCGGCTTGGTCAGGTAATCCACCGCCTCCAGCTCGAACGCCGCCAGCGCGTGCTCGGCGTGCGCGGTGACGAACACCACCGCCGGCCTGGGCTGCAGGTCGCGCAGGTGCGCCGCCAGGGTGACGCCGTCGGTGCCGGGCATGTGGATGTCCAGCAGCACCACGTCGGCCGGGGTGCGCTGCAGCTGCTCCATGGTCTGCACCGCGTTGCCCGCTTCGCCCACGATCTCGACCGGCGGCTCGGTGCAGTCGCCCAGCAGCGTGCGCAGCCGCGAGCGGGCCAGCGCTTCGTCGTCAACGATCAGTACCTTCAGTGCCATGCCATGCTCCCGTGCATTTGCTTCGTCAGAAGACCTTATAACGGTATTTCCAGGCGCACCTGGAACACGCCATCGACCAGCGCGCTCTGGAACCGGCCTTGCACGTCGTGCAGCAGGTTCAGCCGCTGGCGCACATTGTCGAGTGCCAGGCCGTTGCCCCTGGCACCACTGCCGGCCGGCACGGTGTTGGTGACCTTGATCACCACCACGCTGCCACGGCGCTGGGTCGTGATGCGCACCGTGGCACCGATGGGGCTGGGCTCCACGCCGTGCTTGACCGCATTTTCCACCAGCGGCTGCAGGATCAGCGGCGGCAGCTTGGCCTTGGCGGCGCCGTCGTCCAGGTTCCATTCCACCTTCAGCCGGTCGCCGAACCGCACCTGCTCGATCGCCAGGTAGTGCTCGGCCAGTTCCAGTTCCTGCCACAGCGGTCGGGATTCCTTGGAGTCGGCCAGCGCGTGGCGAAACAGCTCGCTCAGGTCTTCGAGCAGGCTCTCGGCCTTGGCCGGCTCTTCGCGCACCAGGGCGATGGCGCTGTTGAGCGAGTTGAACAGAAAGTGCGGCCGGATGCGCGCCTGCAATTCGGTCAGGCGCGCCGTGGTGCCGGCCGGCATGCGGGCCCGGTCCCGCCACACCAGGGCCGCCACCAGCACCGCCGCCACCAGCATGCCGGAGGCGGCGCTGGCCAGCCAGGGTGCAGGCTCCAGCAGGCCCAGCCACCACAACATGGCACACCCGTACACGCCCGCCAGCGCGCCCAGCCCTACCGCCGCGGCCCGCTGCGCGTTGTCCGGCAATCGGTCCAGCGGTTTTTTGAGCAGGCACACCGCCAGCAGCCAGACCACCACCGCCGGTTGGGCGGCCCCCGTCAGGACCATCGTCTGGCTCAGCCAGGCCATCCAGCCGCTGGTCTCGAACAGCGAAGCCACCAGCACGATGGCCTGCACAAACAGCACCGCCCGCAGCACCACGCCGACCTGGCAGGTGTCGAACAGGTAGGCCTTGGCGCGCTTGAGCTCGGGCATCTGCGACAGCGGCAGCGCGCCCTGCGCGTGGGGAAACTCCTGGAAGCTGGATAAAATTCGGGAGTCTTTCATGGCTCGCACTATAGGCCGACGCGGACACCGCTGGCCAGAATCTCACCGGGTTCCCGCGCCCGTGCCACTTTGCGGAACCACCGCTCCGAACGCCCCATCCTGCCGCTGGCAACACCATGTCCACCCACCAATTCGACAAAAAATCCGAAGCCTGGTCCGCCTTATTTTCGGAGCCCATGAGCGAGCTGGTCAAGCGCTACACCGCCAGCGT